>NZ_JBFTLQ010000006.1:0-150850 GCF_056396525.1 Cupriavidus sp. 05T41 | reverse complement strand
CCTTGCTCGGCAGCACCGGCTCGCGCGTCACGCGCTCGGCAGCGGCACGCGGGCGGCGGCAAGCTTGGCAGCCGCCGGCGCGGTCACGCGGGCGACCGCCCGGGCCGGCGCGGCGTGATGGCGTTCGGCGGAATCCCCGGCGTCGCGCGCCGCGGGAACAGCGGCAAGACGCGCCGGCGCATGGCTCTTGGCCCCGCCAGCACGCGCGGCCGGCTGGTGCCTGGCGGCTGGCGCCGCGGCGCGCGCAACAGGTGCGGCCGACCGCACCGGCGCAACCGGCGCAACCGACATAACCGGCATGGCAGCCGGCGTCCCGGCGCGGGCCGGTGCCTGCCGCGCCACGCTGGTGTCCTCCGGCGAGACCTTGAAGCGCGACACTTCACCCACCAGGCCGGCGGCCTGCTGCTGCAGGCTCTCGGCGGCAGCGGCGGCCTGCTCCACCAGGGCGGCATTCTGCTGCGTCACGCTCTCCATCTGGCTGACGGCGCGGTTGACCTGTTCGATGCCGGAAGACTGTTCCTCGCTCGCCGCGGCGATCTCGCCCATGATGTCGGTCACGCGCTTGACCGCGCCGACGATATCGTCCATGGTGCGGCCCGCATCTTCCACCTGCCTGGCGCCATGGGCCACCTGCCCCACCGAGCCGTTGATCAGCTGGCCGATCTCCTTGGCTGCCGACGCGGAACGCTGCGCCAGGCTGCGCACCTCGGCAGCCACCACGCTGAAGCCACGGCCCTGCTCGCCGGCGCGGGCCGCTTCCACCGCCGCGTTGAGCGCCAGGATATTGGTCTGGAAGGCAATGCCCTCGATCACGCCGACGATCTCGGCCACCTTGCCCGACGATTGCGAGATGCTCTGCATGGTTTCCACCACGCCGCGCACCGCGCGCCCGCCTTCGGTGGCCACGCCGGAAGCGCTCACCGCCAGTTCGTTGGCATGGCGCGCATTGGCGGCGTTCTGCCTGACCGTGGAGGTCAGCTGCTCCATCGATGCGGCGGTCTGCTCCAGGGAAGCCGCCTGCTCCTCCGTGCGCTGGGACAGGTCGGTGTTGCCGCTGGCGATTTCGCGTGTCGCGCCGTCGATCGAGCGCGAAGCGCCCTGGATGCCGTGGACCAGCGCCGCCAGTTGACCGAAGGCGCGTTCGAGCGCCCCCAGCATGCGGCCCATCTCGTCATTGCTGTGCGCCTTGATGCTGTAGGTCAGGTTGCCCTGCGCCAGCGCCTGGGCGGCTTCGAGCGCCTGGCGCGCCGGCCCCGTGATCGAACGCGTGATGCCGATACCGAGCGCGATGGCCAGCGCCACCGCGGCGGCAGCCAGCCCGACCAGCACGTCACGCGCCATCTCGTAGCTGGCTTCCGATTCGTCCACGGCGACGATCGCCACCTTGCGCCCGCCCTCGGCAAGTTCAGTGAGCTTGTCGAAATAGGGCGCCTGGGCCGCCGGCAGCGTCGCCACCAGCGCGCTGCGCGCGCCGTCGAATTCGCCGCCCTGCAGCTGGCGCAGCACCATGTCGAGCTGGCCGTTATACGCCTCGCGCGCTTCGGTCAGGCGGCGGTAGGTTTCCCGGATCTCCGGCCTGGCGGACTTGGCGAGCCATTTGCCGAGTTCGTCCAGCGTGGAACCCATATCCTGGCGCAGCGCGCCGATCTTCTCCGCGTTGCGCCGCACCGCGACCGGGTCCTCGTTCAAGGTGGCGTCGCGCACGAGGATACCGATCCATAGCGCGTCCTGTTTGACGCGCTCGATATCCATGACCTTGAACAGCCGCCCTTCCACCGTCACGTGCATCGATTCGTTCATGGTGCGCAGGGACACCACGCCCACGACAGCCACCGCCACCAACGTCAGCGTCACCACCGAAAACGCCACCGTCAGGCGCGCCCCAATGCCAAAGTTTCGCAACCAACGCATCTTCCCGGCTCCTTTTTGCTTTTTCATCGCGCGCGGCGCACTCGCTCCAGACAGGCTTCCGGATCGACGCCGCATCGCGGGCTTAACGGCAGGGGACCAGACAAGCTTGAGTACATTTGCGCGTTTTGCGCGAAGAAAGCGAAAAACGCGAAGATACGCGGAGATATAGGGGGAGAAAGACCGGCAATTCAGGGAATTGGCAGCGTGCGTCCTGTCGTCTAATGGCGGCAGGCACTTCGATGTGCTGCCATCGGGCCTCGTGCCCGGCGGCATGCCAGACAAGAAAAGTGGGCGCACAAAAAAAGAAGCCCACGCGCGGGGTGCTCGTAGGCTTTCCAGGACTGCTAGGAACCGAAAGGTTCAGTAGCGAATATAAACCTGCTTACATGAGGTGTAAATCCAATTTCTATCAGGGATATCTCGGATAGGAAAAAGTGCCTGCTCTGCCACTCCTTGTGGCGCATGGGTGGCACCGGATGCTTCAGCAAGCAGGCCAGGGCCGTGTCATCGCCAGCAACCCCATGCTGCACAGGGGTTGCGGGCCTGGCCGGCGTTGGGATTTGCCCCACAAGTGAACATGGACATATATTCACCTATTGTGATGCAATCGGTTTTTTAGAGGTAAACCTCTAGGCTAGGCGCGCCCCCCAACCGTCCATATTTGTAAAATTTTGTTACTCTCGCCCCTGAAGTATTCCCCTTCTCTTCTGGCGGCGCCGCTCGCCACCGATTGCGAGGCGGTATTGGACCCCCCTCCCGCGCACATACCGCGGCTGGCCGCGATCCATGCACCCCGCCCCCCGGCCAGCATCGAGAGCGGATGTTTCATCCCCAGTTCCGCCCAGGCCGGGCCGCAGCCCGCGCTCAGCAGTGCGTCATACCTCAGTTGCCCACGCCTGGTTATCGAATCCCTGCCAGCCGCCAGAACCCGCGCGGGCTCTTCCGGAGAAGTTGTGAACAAGAAGGAAACCAGGGTGGACCGCCCTAGCCGGAAGCTGCAGCACCAGCAACTGTCCACCCACCGTGCGAGCCGCAAGCCGGTCATCGTGCACCTGTCCAGCGGCATCCGCCTGCATGGCGTGATCGTCGCCGCCGACAACTATATGGTGCTGCTGGCCGAATCGCCGGACGATCCGGTGCCCCAGGTCGTCTACAAGCACGCCATCGCGGTCATTACGCCCGCCCACGCACCGGAAGCCATGGCCAGCGTGCCGGGCGCGGAAAGCTCGCCGGAGTTCGTCAGCCTGTATACGCCCCGCACGCGCAAGCGGCGCTAGAGATATGGCGAGGATGACCAGGCGTGGCGCCGCCAGGGCCCCGGCCACGCGCCCCGCCGCGCCAGCCGGAGCGCGCAAAGAAACTTCAGGGCACGACCGCAAGATCACACTAAACCTTTTCCGACGCTGGTCGATAACCCTAGCAACGGAGGCACTACACGCACTGCAACGCAGTCAGCCAACGTTACACGGCAGCCGCCGGACTGTGTAAATCACTGCAACTAGGAGTCGTACCATGTCGTCGATCATCAATACCAATTCGTTGTCTCTGATGACTCAGAACAACCTCAACGCTTCGCAATCGCAACTGAACACCGCGATTCAGCGCCTGTCGTCGGGTCTGCGCATCAACAGCGCCAAGGACGATGCCGCCGGCCAGGCCATCGCCAACCGCTTCACCGCCAACATCAACGGCCTGACCGTAGCGCAGCGCAATGCCAACGACGGTATCTCGATGGCGCAAACGACGGAAGGCGCGCTGACCGAAGTCAACAACAACCTGCAACGTATCCGCACGCTGGCCGTTCAGGCCGCCAACGGTTCGAACTCCGCCTCCGACCTGAAGTCGATCCAGGATGAAATTACGCAGCGCCTGGCTGAAATCGACCGTACTTCGCAACAAACCGACTTCAACGGCGTCAAGGTCCTGTCCTCGTCGGCAAAGGCCCTGAACATCCAGGTTGGCGCGAACGACGGCCAGACCATCTCGGTCAACCTGTCGGAAATCAGCTCGAAGACCCTGGGCCTGGACAGCTTCAGCGTGACCAGCACCCCGAACAAGGCTGCTACGGTTACCGACCTGAGCAACGCAGTGACCGCCGGTACCGCCACGAAGATCAGCTCGAGCCTGTACCAAGTCACGACCAAGAACACCTTCGCCTCGACCGACCAGGTCCTGGCCAAGCTGCAAGACGGCGACACGGTTGCTGTGGCTGGCGGCAACACCTACACCTACAACTCGAGCACCGGCAACTTCTCGTACAAGGTGACCACCGCTGCTTCGGCAGCCTCGCTGTCGAGCTCCAACCTGCCGGCATTCGGCCAGGCAGCCGGCACGTACACCAACGCCAGCGGCGCATCGGTCCAGTTCAAGGTCGACAGCGCAGGCAAGCTGACCGCCGCTGACGGCGTCACCACCCTGTACGACGACGGCGCCGGCAACCTCACCACCAACAACACTGGCGGCCTGTCGCAAGCAACGCTGGGTGGCGTGTTCACCAACGCCGGCTCGGCTGCCGCTGGTGTCGCAAGCGTGCAAGTCAACGGCACCACCTACACCTCCGCTGCTGGTGGCAATGTCACCAACAACGCAGCAGCCAGCAAGAACGACGTGGCAGCTGCAGTGCTGGCAGGCGGCTCGGGCAACGCGACCACCGTCACCCTGGGCAAGACCAGCGGCCTGACGTCCACGATCAAGCTTGACGGCGCTACCGGCAAGGCAGACGGCGCCAACGGCGCGACCTCGAGCTACGTTGATGCAAAGGGCAACCTGACCACGACGGCCAGCTTCACCACCAACTACGCTGTCGACACCACCACCGGTGCCGTCACCGTGGCAGACAACAGCGCCAGCCCGGCCGCCGCAACGGATCCGGACATCAACGCGAAGATCGGCGGCGCCGCCTACATCGACGCAGCGACCAACGCATTCACCACGAGCACGACCTCGTCGTCGGGTTCGGGCACGACCGATCCGCTGGCCGTGCTGGACAAGGCGCTGCAGACCGTCGACAACCTGCGCAGCTCGCTGGGTGCAGTACAGAACCGCCTGGACTCCGTCATCTCGAACCTGGGCACGACCGTGACGAACCTGT
Source organism: Cupriavidus sp. 05T41 (assembly GCF_056396525.1). Taxonomy (NCBI): domain Bacteria; kingdom Pseudomonadati; phylum Pseudomonadota; class Betaproteobacteria; order Burkholderiales; family Burkholderiaceae; genus Cupriavidus; species Cupriavidus sp. 05T41. The sequence continues at coordinate 145,848 of NZ_JBFTLQ010000006.1, read as the reverse complement.
CGTCGTCGCGCTCGCGCATTCAAGATGCGGACTACGCAACGGAAGTGTCGAACATGACCCGCGCGAACATCCTGCAACAAGCTGGTACCTCGGTGCTGGCGCAGGCTAACCAGTCGACCCAAGGCGTGCTGTCGCTGCTGCGTTAATTCGTAACTGCTTCGCTGAAGCCGGCATTCGTGCCGGCTTTGGCATAACGGGCCTCGAGTGTTTCCCCAGGGCCGCGGCCCTGGGAAAGCATTCCAACCTCCGACTTCCGAACCGACATGGCCGAATCCTTCCCGATCCCGTCCGGCATCCCCGCCATTCCCGCCATGCCGGCCAGCATGGCGTCGGGCGGGGAAACGATGCGCGCAGAGGCCGGCATTGCCGCCACTGCCGGCAGCGAGGATTCGCCGGCGAGCACGCCGCAGGAACAACCGGGCGGACTGGATGCAGCCGTCAAGCGGCTGACCCAGGTCCTGCGCATGGCATCGGTCAGCGTAGAGTTCGAGATCGATAGCGATTCGCACCGCATCATCACGAAGGTGGTGGACAAGACCAGCGGCGAGGTGATCCGCCAGATCCCGACCGAGGAAGTCATCAAGATCGCGAACGCCATGCAGCAATTGCAGGGTCTGTTCGTGCATCAGACCGCGTAAGACCGCGCAAGACAGCACAAGACCGGACCCGACCCAATCAAGCTATACCTGGAGAAGCAGTCATGACAAGCATTTCGAACCTCGGCGTAGGCTCAGGCCTGGATCTCAGCTCGCTGCTGGACCAGCTCACCACCGCCGAGCAGGCTCCGCTGAACGCGATCAAGGCGCAGCAAGCCAGTTCCCAGACCAAGCTTTCGGCCTACGGCACGCTGCAGAGCGTGCTGGGCGCGTTCCAGGCCGCTGCCAAGCAACTGGCCGACCCGAGCTTCTTCAACGGGACGACCGCGACCTCCAGCAACACCGGTGTCCTCACCGCGACGGGAGGCAGCAAGGCGACTTCCGGCACCTACGCCGTCAACGTCTCGGCGCTGGCTCAGGCCCAGTCGCTGGTCGCCGCCGGCCAGGCTTCCCAGACCGCGGCGCTCACGACCGGCACCATTCACATCGACTTCGGCACCATCACCGATGCCGCCGGTGGCAGCCTGGACAACAATGCCGCCAGCCCCACCTACGGCCGCTACAGCAACGCCACGTTCGCCGCCACGGCGGGCTCGAGCGGGATCGACATCAAGATCGACAGCACCAACAATACGCTGCAAGGCGTGAGCGACGCCATCAACAAGGCCAACACCGGGGTCACCGCCAGTATCGTCAACGACGGCTCGGGCACGCCGTATCGCCTGGTCCTGACGGCCAAGGACACGGGCGCGGCCAGCAGCATGCGCATCAAGGTCAACAACGAAGCCGGCAGCGGCACATCGCTGGCCGGCCTGGTCAGCTATGACGTGAACAACGGCTCCGGCGGACAACGCATGCAGCAAAGCATCGTCGCCCAGAACGCGCAGCTGACCGTCAACAACATTGCCATCCAGAGCGCCAGCAACAACGTGACCGACGCCCTGCCGGGCGTCACGCTGGCACTGACCCAGACGGGCAACACCAGCGTCGCCATCCAGCGCGACACCAAGACGATCCAGACCGGCGTGCAGTCTTTCGTTTCCGCCTACAACAATCTCCAGAGCGTCGCCGCGAGCCTGACCGCCTATGATCCCAGCACCAAGACCGGCTCGCCGCTGACCGGCGACGGTACGCTGCGCATCATCCAGTCGCAGATCCGCGGCATCCTGAACATGCCGCAAGGCAGCGGCAGCGGCGCCAACGCGATCAACACGCTCTCGCAAGCCGGCATATCGTTCCAGACCGATGGCTCCATCCAGCTCGACAATGTCACGCTGACCAACGCACTGAACTCGAATGCGGCTGGTGTCGCCGGCCTGTTCGGCAATACCGACGGCAAGAGCGGCTACGGCAACCAGATCAATGCGCTGGTCACCTCGCTGACCGGCACCAACGGCGCGCTGACCTCGGCCACCAACGACGTCAACCAGACGCTGAAGGACCTGAGCGACCAGTACACGTCGAAGTCGGACCTGGTGGACGCGACCATTGCGAACTACAAGGCGCAGTTCACGCAGCTCGACACGATCATGGCGCAGATGAACAACACCAGCAGCTATCTGACGCAGCAGTTCAACGCGATGAACAACACCTCGAACAAGTAGTAAGCCCGCCCAGGAGTCGATCATGTTCGCCCGAAATGCCGTCAACGCCTATGCCCAGGTCGGGATCCAGACCGGCGCCATGAGCGCCAGCCCCCACAAGCTGATCGTCATGCTCTACGACGGCGCGCGCGGCGCCATCGCCCGCGCCAAGTTCCACATGGAAGCCCGTGCCGTCGCCGAGAAGGGCAAGGCAATCTCGCACGCCATCAGCATCATCGACAACGGCTTGCGGGCCGCGCTCGACCACAATGCCGGCGGCGGGATCGCCGGCGACCTGGAGGCGCTTTACGACTACATGTCGCGCCGGCTGATGCTGGCCAACCTGCGCAACGATGAAACACTGCTGAACGAAGTCGATCACTTGCTCGAGCACCTGGCATCGGCCTGGGCGCAGATCGAAGACGCGGCCTCGCCGGTACCCGGTGAATCTCACCAACTCGCTTCGGCAGGGACCTGACATGCATAGACCTAGCCCCGTTCTGAGCTGCTACGAAGAGCTCGAACTGCTTGCCGAACAGATGCTCGAGACGGCCCGGGCCAACCACTGGGATGCGCTGAGCGACCTGCAGAAGGTGTATATGGCCCAGGTCGACCGCCTGCGCCAGCTCAAGGACGAAGCCTCGTTCCCCGAACATGAACGTTCCAGCCGCTTCCACCGCCTGGAGCGCATCCTTGCCTACGATGCGGCCATCCGCGATCTGCTGATGCCCGAGCTGACGCGCTTCGGAGGAATGATCGCCAGCGCCAGGCGGCAGCAGAGCCTCGGCCATGCCTATGGCGTTGCCGGCTGACCTGGCCGGACCTCCCGGCACCGATATCACCTAGCGGCCTGCAATGACTGGCATTCCTGTCTCGTCGGACGCATCCCTGCTGCGCGACCTGAACCCGCAAAGCCTGCGCACCGCGCTGTCGGTATCGAAGCTGTCGGCACTTCTCCCGACGGCGCCCTTGCCGGAGGGCAACCCGCAGACGTCCACCGGCTCCGCCGTGCAAGGGCGCACGGTCTTGCCCTTGCCCTCCGCCGCGCAGGCGGGCCAGCCCGCGCAAAGCGGTTCCACCCGCGAAATATTGAGCTCCGCGGCACGCGTCATCCTGGATTTGCTGGAGCGCGTCGATGTTCAACCCCAGCGTTCAGCCGCTTCCCTGCTGCCATCGCCGCCCACGGCCGCCGGCGCACCCGCCCTGCGCGCCGCCCTGGCGGACGCGATCGGACGCAGCGGACTGTTCTATGAGAGCCATCTTGCCGAATGGGTGAGCGGCGCCCGGCCGCTGGAACTGCTGCGCAAAGAGCCACAAGCGATGCTGCGCGCCCCTGGCGCCGGGGCCGGCACCGCCCAGGGCCCTGCCCCGGCACCGGACAAGGCAGGCGCGCCGCCTGCGCCGCTTCTCCTGCTCCCCGCGCCGGCGGCTACGGCCGGAGCACCTGCCCCCCTGACTCCCGGGGGCGCGATGGCCGAGGCGGACAGCCCCCTGCAGCTCCTTGCGGAAGACGGACAAGCGACGCAGGCCGACGCGCGCGGCCCCGCTCCCTCCCCGCGTGGCGGTGCCGCAACCGAGACCGCCGCCCAGACGAACGCTACGCCGGCCACGCTCCAGCAGCCCGCGCATCCGGGCCGTGCCGCCGCGCTGGCGAGCCAGGCTGCGCAAGCCTATGAAGCAACGGCCAAGGGCGCCGACGCACCCCGCCATCGGGAAACGCGCCTCGGCACCCTGCTGGCCACGGCCAGCATCGACGACCACGCAGCCGCCCGCAGCAGCGGCCCGGCAACGGTCCTGCACCCCGGCGCGGAAGGCGTGGTCCGGCAGCAACTCGAACTGCTTGCCGGCCAGCAGTTGCGCTGGGCCGGCGAAGCCTGGCCCGGCACGCCCATGGACTGGGAAATCCGCCGCGAGCATGCGGACGACGGCAGTGCCGGCACCGCCGCGGCCGCCTGGAGCACACGACTGGTATTGAACTTGCCTCACATGGGAACGGTGGAAGCGCGCCTGACCTTGAACAGCACCGGCCTGGACGCGCGCATCGTCACCGCTGACGGAAGCGTCGCTTCGCGCATGAACGCCGACAGGTCGGCACTGTCAGGCAACCTGGCGGCCTCCGGCATCGTGCTGATGCGCCTGGATGTCGACACCGGCGAGCCGGCCACGCCAGGAACAGGCAGATGAACGACGCACATCAACCCACCCCGCGCGGCGCCGCGATCGCGCTGCGCTACGACAACGACGATGCCGCGCCGCGCGTGGTGGCCAAGGGCTACGGCGTGACCGCGGAATCGATCATTGCGCGTGCGCAGGAGGCGGGTGTCTACGTGCATGACTCGCCCGCGCTGGTGAGCCTGCTGATGCAGGTCGACCTCGATTCGCACATCCCGCCCCAGCTCTATGTCGCCGTGGCGGAGCTGCTTGCCTGGCTCTATCGCCTGGAAAGCACATCTGGCGAAAGCGCCGGCTGAAAAGCCGGCCGCGCGGGCGGCCGCGGAGCGCGCCCGCGCGTATGCTCAGTCGTGCCCCGCGCCCAGCATGGCCCGCACCTCGGCGCCGACGCGCGCCACGTCATCGCGGTCCAGGCCAAGTCCCGACGGCAGATTCAGTGCATGCGGCGCGATCCGGTAGCAGGCCAGGTTGGCTGCGCGCGCGGCGGCCGCGCCTGGCGTGGCGGCATAGGCCGCCAGGCTGCTCAGGGGATTGAAGAACGGCCGGCTGTCGATGCCGCACTCCGCCAGCCGGCGGATCGCCGGGACCTTGCCGCCAATGCGCTCCGGCAGCAGCACCGTCACCATCCAGTAGGTATTGCGCACGTCCGGTGCCTCGCTGTTGAGCAGGATCTCCGGGCACCGCGAGAACTCTTCACGGTACCACTCGAAAATCTGCCGCTTGCGCGCCACCAGTTCTTCGATACGCTCGATCTGCGCCAGCCCGAGCGCGGCCTGCATGCTGCTCATCTTGTACTTGTAGCCGACTTCGCGATTCTCGAACATGGTGTCGCCCGGTTGCCGGCCATGATCGCGCAATACCATGACACGGCGATAGACGCTGTCGTCGTCGGTGATCAGCATGCCGCCTTCGCCGGTGGTCAGCGTCTTCGAGCCATGGAAGCTGAAGGTCCCGGTCAGGCCGAGCGTGCCGGCGGCCCGCCCGCGATAGCGCGAACCCGCGGACTCGGCGGCGTCCTCGATGACCGCCACGCCGTGCCGGCTGGCAATGGCGCACAGCGCATCGTAGTCGGGCATGTTGCCGTACAGGTCGACGGGGATCACGGCCTTGGTGCGCGGCGTGATGCAGGCCTCGAACGACGCGGCGCTCAGGCACCAGCTCGACGGGTCGATGTCCGCGAACACGGGCGTCGCGCCTACGTAGCTGACGGGCGCCGCACTGGCGATCCAGGTGCAGTCCGGCACGATGACTTCATCGCCGGGCCCGACGCCCAGCGCCAGCAGCGAGAGATGGATCGCCGAGGTGCACGATGGCAGCGACACCGCATGCCGGACCCCGTGGTAGTCGGCGAAAGCCCGCTCGAACCGGTCGTTGTAGCGATTGGCGTCGGCGTACCAGGCATTGGTGACCGCATCGGTGACATAGGAGATTTCCCTGTCGGTGATCGACGGGCCGGAGACGAATATGCGTTTCATGATGATCGGGGTTCCCAGGGAAGCCGGTTCGACCGCGACAGCAGCCTTTCAGAGAAAGAAGTAGTCCGCCTGTTTCTGGTGCCATTCGGGGATCGCGGCAATCGCGGCGCGCGCCGTGCGCGGATTCATGCCAACGTAGACGCGGCCGATATGCCCCGGCAGTGCCCCCGGCGAGACGATCTCGCGCGCCTGGCAAAGGCGGCCTTGCAGGTGCGCATTCTGGTCCACGAAATACTCCACGCGCTCCATCGAATCCAGGGCCGAGGCGATGAAGTTCCCATAGAAGCCGGCACCGTAGATCGCGCTGGGCGCCGATGCGTGTGCCCGCTCGAAGGCCTTCAGCCTTGTCACGACGCCGTGCCAGTATTGCGCGGTGTCGCGCGCGAAAGCCTCCAGCCCCGCCAGCGCGGCGGCATCCGGTTGCCGGACCGCGCAGGCGGCCCCCGCGCCGAGCCTTGCCGTCACCACGAACGCGGCATCGTGCACGCCGGCATCGACTTCCACGCGGTCGAAGCCCTGCGCGCTCAGCATGTAGTGCAACGATTCGGCCGTGAAGTGGTTCACATGGTCGGCCACGACGAAGTCGGCCACGTTCTCCAGCACGTTCGGCACGATGAAGTAGAAGTGCCCGCCCGGCTTGAGCAAAGCCTTGATATTGGCCAGCGCCTGCCCGAGCCGGGAGATATGCTCCAGCGCATAGAAGGACAGGACCACGTCCATGCTGCCCGCCCAGGCCGGGTCCACCTCGTGGGTGGCCCAGCCAGGCTGGCCCGGGAACCGCGCCCAGTGCGATACATACTTGTCGGTGACATCGAACAGGAACGGCGCGATGCCCTGGTTCCCCTGCACGACCTTCCTCAGGGTCGGCGCCTTGGCGCAGCCGTAGTCGAGCACCCGGCAGCCCGGGAACAGATCGAGCTTCGACTGCAGCACCGCGGCCTGGTGGTCGGCCCGGTAGAGCGGGCGTCCGTCGACCATCTTGTAGAGCTGGTCGTCGTCTTCCGCTGCGAGGTTGATCTCGTACACATTGGCGTAGTAATGCGCAAGGTCCGGCAGCTCGCTGGTCTGCAGATGACCGCAATGCGGGCAGAGATAGACCTGGGTGCGGCCAGGCACCACGGTGTTCATGGTCGTGATCGAACTATCGCCGTCCGACTCGTAGACCGGGGCGGGAAGCGCATTCGCGCAAACGTTGCATTGACAGGCCACTGCTATTCCTCGGCAAAATATTCGGCAAACAGCGCCTCGACCTCGGTCCCCGCGGTGACGGAGGCCTTCCAGCCCAGGCGCGCGCCATAGGGGTCGCGGAAATTGAAGAAGCGCGACTGGACCGACCAGCGCGGCCGGTCCGAAACGTTGTATCCGGACTGGTGGATCACCAGGAAATCCAGCACGATCAGGTCGCCCGGCCGGGTCAGCGGCGCGCAGCGCTCATAGGCGGCAACCACTTTCTCGTCGTCGACCATGCCGATCTTGTAGGCACCCGACTTGGCGGCCCCGACCCCGGTCTTGCTGCACTTGCGGATCCCGTCGCGATGCGAGCCGCGGCATACTTCCACCGGGCCCATCTCCCTGGTCACCGCGCGCAGCGGGCTCCACATCACGATGCCATCGACACTCTGCGGCTGGAAGATGAACTCCTGGTGCCAATGGCTGCGGAACTGCTCTTCCTGCGGACTATCGATGCGAATGCCATAGCTGGCCGTGCCGATGCCCGCCACATCGGTTCCCCGCAGGAACTTGAAAAGGGCCTCGCCCTTCTCGGACGAGATCAGCCGCAGGAACGCCGGGATCTGCTTGACCTGGTCGTAGACCTCGCCGCCGAAGGCGCGGCTCACGCCTGTCAGCTGGGCATAGCCGGCATCGAACTGCTCCGCCGAGAAGGGCTCGCGCACCAGCGCAATGCCGTGCCGGGCCGCCACCAGGCCGATAATGTCGTAGATGGCCCGCTGGATCGGACGGATCTCCCGCTCGATATCGAAGAAGCCGGGTATCACCAGCATGCCGTCGCGCGCAAAGCGCGCGCGCAGCTCATCTGTCGGAACGAAGTCCATTGTCTGCCCCTGTCTCAATCGCTCGCCGCGGCCCCAGGCTTACACGCGCCGCAGGTAGCCATCCGGCGCCACCGTGATCTGGAGCTTGTCTTCGACCTGCCGGTCGATTTCGAACTTCAGCGGTTCGCCGTCGGCGCCCAGGACGGTCTCGCTGCGCAGGCGCTCCAGGTAGGCCCAGACCGCGGTCTTCGGATTGTTGCCCTTGCCCCACGGACGCGCGGGCGAGAGGTGTTCCGGCTGGTCTTCCACCAGGGTATCGAAGACGATGCAATAGCTGCCCTTCGCCGTCAGCGGCGCATAGGCTTCCAGTTCGGCCAGTACGTGGTCGTGCGTATGGTTCGAATCGAGAATGACCAGCACGCGCTCATAGCCGGCCGCACGGCGATGCACCTCGGCGACAATGGCGGGATCGATGCTCGAGCCCTGCAGCATGTCGATCTTGTGGGCCATCGGGTGCTTTTCGATGGCCGCGCGGTTGTGCGCGCGGATATCGATATCGAGGCCCAGCACGCGGCGGCGCGAAGCCCGCGGATCGAAGCTGGTGCCGGCCTCCACCGCATCGCAGTAGTCCAGCATCGCAAGCATCGACGCACTGAGTATCAGGGAGCCACCGTGGGCAATGCCGGCCTCGATCACCAGGTCCGGCCGCACGCTCCAGATCAGTTCCTGCATCGCCGCCATATCCTGCGGATACTGGATGATGGGCCGGCCCAGCCAGGTGAAGTTGTAGGCGTAGTTGCCCACCGCCACGGCGCACATCCAGTCCAGCGACGCACCGCGCAGGCTGGCTTCGCTGCCGAGCCGGCGGATGTTCCCCTGCACCTCCTGCTTGAACTGCTCAATCGGATTCATTTCACTCTCCATTGTCTTTTTCAACCAATACCTTGTCGATGCGCCCGCCGATCTGGGCGCCCATGTACAGGCATTCGGCGTAGTGGCGGGGAAAGCCCGCCCGCTCCATTGCCGCAACCGTCTGTGCGATGTCGTAGTCAACGCGGTGCAAGGCAATCTCGTACCCGTCCAGCACCGCGAATGCCGCGCGCGGATCGCCGTCGCGGGGCTGCCCCACCGATCCGGGGTTGCAGTACGTCTTCTCGCCGAACACCGCCAGCGTCTGCACATGCGTATGGCCCGAGAAGAGATTGCGCGCCTGTGGCGGCACGGTGTGCGCGTCCACGCGGTACAGATACTCGTCGAGCGGATCGTTCCAGCCGCCGTGGACAAAATAGTTCAGTGCTTCCGTATGGATGGACACCGAGCGCGCCAGCCACGCGACCTGCTCCACGCTCACCACGGTGCGCTGGTATGCCATGATCTGCGCCACCGTGCGCGAACGGGGGCAGTCCAGCGCGGCGACCATGTACTGGTCGTGATTGCCCATGACATTGATGGCATCGAGCTGGCGCAGCAGGTCAATGCATTCGCCCGGCTGCGCGTAATAGCCGACCACGTCCCCGAGCGAGATAAAGCGCTGGCAGCCGAGCGCGCGGGCAGCGTCGACCACCGCATGCAGCGCCGGCAGGTTGCCGTGGATATCAGAGAGAATCGCGATCATAGGCAACGAAGTCCTCCGAATATCGCCACGCCCGCCCATGCCTGAGCAGCGGCGCCGATGGCCTGCTGCCCTGCAGGAAGAAATCGAGCGCCATGCCCGCCTCGTTGTAGCCGAACGCGGTCCGCAGCGAAGTGCTGCTGGAGAAGCGCGGATTGATCTCGAGCAGGTAGGGCACGCTGCCCTCCTTGCGGAACTGGTAATTGGTGGGGCCGAGCGGGCGGAAATGCCGGGTCAGGACCTGCGTGGCGGACTCGATGTCGGCGTCGCGCACCGTCTCCACATAGCCCGTGCTGCCGGCCGCCGACAACCTGCGCCTGAAGACGATGGGCGGCACCATGCCGCCGTCGCCGAAGCCGAACAACCCGACCGTGTATTCGGCGTCGTCCGTGCCGACGATGCGCTGGACCATGGCGCTGTCGCCCTGCTTGCGGCGCCAGTAGTCATAGTCCGGTTCGTCATGCAGCCGCACGATGCCACGCGAGCCGTTGCCGTCGCGTGGCTTCATCAACAGGGGCGCCGGGCCCAGCGCACCGACCAGCTCCTCCCAGCTGCCGTCGATGCGGCTGGGAATCGAAGGCAGGCCAAGCGCCTCGATGGCCTGGCCGCAGCGCCACTTGTCCGCACTGAGCCTGACCAGCGCAGCCTGGTTCAGCCCGAGCACCACGCCGAGGCTGTCGAAGAAGGCGCGCTCCCGGTCCATCAGGGACACATCGACCTCGAGCGCCGGCAGGATCAGCTGCGCCCCTTCCCGCTGCACGAGATCGCGCCAGAAATCGAGATAGGCGGGATCGGACTCCTCGCACGGCGGCTTGGCGCGGAAGGCATCGCACAGGTAGCTGCCCATCGATCCGGCGTTGCGGTCGACGCCGACGATGCGCACCGGCCGGCCACAGGCGCGCAGGCTCTTCACCACACCCTGTCCGATGATGGCGCCGACGCCGGTTACGATGACGGTCACGGTCATTGCAGCTGCGCTTCCACCAGCAAGGCCACGCACAGGTCGGGAAACCCGACGCCGACCTTGAGCATGGCCTGCATGTTCGCGCGCATGTCCGGCAGTGTCTTGAGCACGCTCAGCGGCAGCGGCTTCAGGTAGATGCCTTCCTCATGCGTGATGGCGTAGCCATGCTCGTTCAGCACGGCGCGCAGGGTGTCGCGGCAGTACTGGCGCTGGTGCCCGAGAGCGATGTCGTTGGCGTTCAGGCTGTAGATATCGTCGATCAGCCCGAGCTCGAGACCCAGCCGCCGGTTCATCGACTTGGCGTTGGGCACGGCCACATAGACCTTGCCGCCGGGCTTGAGGAAACGGCGATAGCGCGCCAGCAGCAGGCCGGGATCGTCGACGTGCTCGAGGATGAAGCCCATGACGATCACGTCGAAACGCTGTTCGGTCTCGAAGGTCTCGAAGTAATCCAGCACCACCGTGTGGGCCAGCTCCGGATGACGCTTGCCGAACAGCTCGATGACGAGCGGCGAGCCTTCCACGATGACATGCCGGTCGCACCGCTGGTCGAACGCGGACGCGGTGAAGCCGTGGCCCAGGCCGAGTTCGAGCAATGCCTCGCAATGTCCGAACCGCTCGATGATGCGGCCGGGATACCAGTTCAGTACCAGGTCGTTCTCGAGCTCCGTCGCGGAGTTCGGCAGATACTCGGTAGCTACTGCGTCAAGATGGTTCATGACTCTTCAGTCTTGGGGTTCAGTGGGCCGGCGCGCACGCCTGGCGCTGCATCATGTCGCGCCAGGCGATCGTTCCGGAGCAGATCTGGCTCGCCCCGGCGCGGCCGCAGTTGGCGACCAGGTCCAGGCCCGAGACGTAGGGGGTGAAGGCACCGTGGCGCTGCGGGTACGGGTGCATGGCGTAGTCCATGTATTCGACGGTCACCGCATTGCGCTCGAACAGTTCGTGGTCGAGATAGTTGCGCGCGCCGTGGCCGGTGATGTAGCGACCTGCCTCCATCCGCTTGCACACATCCAGCACGCGCTGGCTCTTCTCGCCGGGGATGCCGAGCGCCGACGAGCGGGCGAACGGCTTGCCGCCGGCCACGCCGAAATAGTCCGCGAGCGCCAGCATGGAAGCCTGGGTCAGCTCGGAAAGCGACGTGGTGGGCAAGGCCAGGACTTCGTCCACCAGGGCCAGCATGTCCTGCACGTGCGGCGCATCGCGGTAAGCCTGCCGCAGCAGCTCCCGATGCTGTGCGCGCCAGCCGGTGCCGTCGTCGACCTCCACCGCGTCGATGCGCTGGCCCAGGCGGAGCCCGCGCAACGGCACGGTCATCCAGCGCATGCCCTGCGCCGTCTTGACCTGCACACGGTTGCCGAATCCTCCGCGCGAGAACTGCACGTCGTCGTAGAAGACAAAGGTATCGGCCAGCCGCACCTGCTCGAGCATGCCCACCCACGGGAAGTACATGGGCTGCGATATCACCAGGCGGGTGCCATGGAGGGAATCTGTCATGTCTGGGATCGGGTCCTGCGCCGTCATGCCGCGGCAGGGATATAGCGGATTTCGGGGACCGCGACCGCGAACGTTCCGCCCCATTCGGCGATATAGCCGTGCTGCCGGACCACTTCGTCCGCGATGTTCCAGGGCAGGATCAGGACCACATCCGGACAGTCTTCGCGCAAGTGGTCCGGGTGCATCACCGGTACGTGGCTGCCGGGCAGATGCTTGCCCTGTTTGGACGGCGCGGCATCGCATACGTAGGGCAGCAGGTCTGGCCGGATGCCCGCGTAGTTCAGCAGCGTATTGCCCTTGGCTGCCGCGCCGTAGGCGGCCAGGCGCTTGCCGGCGCGCTTTTGCTCGATCAGGAACACGGTAAGCGCATCCTTGAGCCGGTCGACGCGGTCCTGGAAGCCCTGGTACGTGGCCAGCGCACGCAAGCCGAAGTCCTGCTCCTTGCCCAGCAGCGCGCCAACCGCCGGCTGCTCGGCGCGGCCGTCGTCGGCGTGGCAGGCGTAGACGCGCAGGCTGCCGCCATGGGTGGGGAGTTCGCGTACGTCGATGATGCGCAGCTGCGCGGCGGCGAGGATCTGCCTGACCGTGTGGAGCGAGAGGTAGGAGAAATGCTCGTGATAGACGGTGTCGAACTGGGTCTGCTCGATCAGCCGCAGCAGGTGCGGGAACTCGAGCGTGATGGTGCCGCCGGGCTTGAGCGCCACTTTGAGGCCCCGGGTGAAATCGTTGATGTCCGGAACGTGGGCGAATACATTGTTGGCCGCGATCAGGTCGGCTTGCTTTCCGGCCTCGGCCAGGCGGCGCGCCAGCGCTTCGCCGAAGAACTCGCGCAAGGTGGGCACGCCGATCCGCTCGGCGGCCTGCGCCGTGCCCGCGGTCGGCTCGATGCCCAGGCAGGGAATGCCGGCGGCGACGAAGTTCTTCAGCAGGTAGCCGTCGTTGGACGCCACTTCGATGACATGGCTGTGCGCACCGAGCGCCAGGTCCGCGGTGATCTCGCCGGCATAGCGTGCCGCGTGTTCCAGCCAGGTCTTCGAGGTCGACGAGAAGTAGGCGTAGTCGGCGCGGAACAGCTCGTCCTCGCGGGCATAGTCCTCCGTCTGCACCAGCCAGCAGTGGCTGCAGACGTAGAGCTTGAGCGGGAAATGCACCTCCGGCGCGGCCAGGTCGGCTACCTCCAGGTAGGCATTCGACGGCGGGGCGAAGCCCAGGTCCAGGAAGACATGCTCGAGCGGTGTTGTGCAGTGACGGCAGTTCATGGGTAAATCCCCGGGAATCCGGCATTCAGAAGAGGGTGAGACGCATCGCGCGCGGACACATCGGTGACCGGCAGCGGCCACCTGATGCCCAGCCTCGGATCGTCGTGCCGCACGCCGCCCTCGGCCTGCGGCGTGTAGAGCGCGGTATGCAGATAGAGCAGTTCGCTGTCGGCTTCCAGTGCCTGGAATCCATGCGCGCAGCCTTCCGGAATCGCCACCATGAGCGCGTTCCCGGCACTCAGCTCGAACGCCTGCCACTGCAGGAACGTGGGAGATCCGGCCCGGAGATCGAGCGCGACATCCCAGACCCGCCCCCGCAGGCAGCGCACCAGCTTCATTTCCGCGTGCGCGCCGAGCTGGAAGTGCAGGCCGCGCACCGCGCCTGCCTGGCGCGTGCGGGAATGGTTGATCTGCAGCACCTGGCGCGCGCCGATGACTTCCGCCAGCGCATCCGCGCAGAACATCCGGGCGAAGGCGCCCCGGTGGTCGGCGAACGGCTCGGTCCGCACCAGGCGGACACCCTCGATGTTTGTCGGTTCGGTTTTCATGCGGCGGCCCAGACGAGTCCGGCGCAGGCCGCCTGTTCGACATAGGCGGCAAGCTGCGAACGGGTCGCTGCCGTGCCACGGGCCTGGAACTGGCGGTACCAGGCGGCGGTGGCGCCCAGCGCCTCGTCCAGCTGCCAGACCGGGGTCCAGCCAAGCCGGGCGCGCGCCTTCGACCAATCCAGCGCGAGCAGCCCCGACTCATGGGGCTGCGGCTGGCTTGCCACGCGCCACGCCAGCTCCGGCCAGTGCGCCTTGAGGCGGCCGAGCACGGATTCGACGCAACAGTTACCCTCCGCCGCCGGGCCGAAGTTCCAGGCGGCGGCGCAAGCCGCATCGCCCTCCAGCAAGCGCTGCCCCAGCAGCAGGTAGCCGGACAGGCAATCCAGCACGTGCTGCCAGGGACGGGTGGACCGGGGCGAGCGGATCTCGAGCGGATTGCCCTGCGCCAGCGCACGCACCAGGTCGGGGATCAACCGGTCCGCGGACCAGTCGCCGCCACCGATCACGTTGCCGGCGCGCGCGGTTGCCAGCAGCGTGTCCGTGGCGCCGAGGAAGGACTGGCGATAGCTTGCCGCCAGGAGCTCGGTCGCGGCCTTCGACGCCGCATAGGGATCGTGGCCGCCGAGCGGGTCGTTCTCGCGATAGCCCCACTCCCACTCGCGGTTTGCGTAGACCTTGTCGGTGGTGACGAGGACGACCGCCCGCACGCCCGCGTGGCGGCGGCATGCTTCGAGCACGTTGGCCGTGCCCATCACGTTGGTGGACCAGGTCTCGAGCGGATCGCTGTAGGAGCGCCGCACCAGCGGCTGGGCGGCAAGGTGAAAGACGATCTCCGGACGGCAGGCGGCGAACGCGGAATCCAGCGCCGCCATGTCGCGGATATCGCCGCGGACATCCGCGGCGGAGACTTGCAGCAGGTCCCAGTGGCTATGCCCCGCCTGGGGCGGCAGGGCATAGCAGGTCAGCTCCGCGCCGAGCCCGGTCAGCCACTGCGCCAGCCAGCTGCCCTTGAAGCCGGTGTGGCCCGTCAGCAGAACGCGGCGCCCCTGGTAGAGGTGGCCAAATTGCGCTATTTCCATACTTTCCAGGGCGGATTACCCCGACCCCACAGGTCTTCCAGATAGGTCTTGTCGCGCAGCGTGTCCATCGCCTGCCAGAAGCCCCGGTGCATGTAGGCGGCCAGTGCGCCGTCGGTGGCCATCTGCATCAGCGGCTCGGCCTCCCAGCTCGTGCGGTCGTCCTCGATGCGGTCGATCACCGAAGGGTCGAGCACGAAATAGCCGCCGTTGATCCACGAGCCGTCACCCGCGGGCTTTTCCTGGAAGCTCTCGACCATGTCGCCGTTGAGGTTGAGCGCGCCGTAGCGGCCCGGCGGCTGGATCGCGGTCACCGTCGCCGGCTTGCCGTGGCGGTAGTGGAAGTCGACGAGCGCGCCGATGTCGATATCGGACACGCCATCGCCATAGGTGAAGCAGAAGGGCTCCTTGCCCACATAGTCGCGCACGCGCTTCATGCGCCCGCCGGTCAGCGTGCTTTCGCCGGTATCCACCAGGGTGACGCGCCATGGCTCGACATGGCGCTGGTGCACCTCCATCTGGTTATGCTTCATGTCGAAGGTGACATCCGACATGTGGAGGAAATAGTTGGCGAAGTACTCCTTGATGATGTAGCCCTTGTAGCCCAGGCAGATCACGAAGTCGTTGATCCCGTAGTGGGAGTAGGTCTTCATGATGTGCCACAGGATCGGCTTGCCGCCGATCTCGATCATGGGCTTCGGACGCAGGTGCGACTCCTCCGAGATCCGCGTGCCAAGCCCACCAGCCAGGATCACCGCTTTCATGCCGTGGCGTCCTCGCGCAGGACCTTGACACCGGCGATCTCGGCGATCGACGGCACGGGTTGCCGGTCCAGGTAGGCCAGATCCAGGCCGAACGATTGCTGCAGGAACTGGTCCAGGACGGACTTGTCGCGTCCGCACTCGTCCAGGCGCTGGCTGAGCAGGCGATACAGCGGCAGGGAGAATTTCCTCAGGGCGGCGCTCTCGATCAGCAGGTCGAGTGACCACTCCTTGTTGCCGCTCTCATGCGCCATCTCCGCCAGCGCAAAGGCCACCAGCCAGTGCCGGCTCCATTTGGCCGAGATGTTCTCCAGCAGGCTGTTCAGGTCCAGGTAGTTCCGCTCCTGCAGCAGCGAGACCACCGCCAGGACGATCTCCTCCATCGGGTGCCACTGGCCATCGAAGAAGACCCCCTCCTCCAGGCCCGCGCCGGCCGGCGGCACTTCCCGGTATTGCCCGACCAGCCCGGTCATTTCCGCCTCCAGCCAGCGCGTGAAGGCAGGCGCGTCGAACAGCGGGCTTTGCTCGAACCTCGCCCGCATCGACAGGCGCAGGGCGTTCAGCCCGGCGGGATCGCTCGCCAGGCTGGCGGCAACCTCGACATATTCTTCCTCGGTCCCGCAGCTCAGCCCGTCCAGCCCGATCGCGTGAACGCAGGACGCCGAAATACGCTCGTGGAAGGCCGTGCCGGCCAGCGTGACCACGGGTACGCCCATCCACAAGGCGTCGCAGGTATTCGCGCCGCCCGTCATGGGCGCCGTATCGAGCACGACATCGATCTGGTTGTACAGGCGGTACTGATTCAGGCCCGAGCGCGGCACGCAGATGACGCGCTCGGCGGCGATGCCGGCCGCCTCCATGCGATGCAGCAGCGGATGCCTGACCTCCTCCTTCTCCAGCCCGCTGCACTCCAGCAGCAGCTTGCTGTCCGGGCACCTGGCCAGCACCGCGCTCCACAGGCGAAGCGTGCGTTGGCTGACCTTGGCGAGGTTGATACAGCAGCCAAAGGTGACGAATCCGTTCTTGAGCGCGGGGGTTTCCTGCACTGCCATGTGCTGCTCGTACACCCGCAGCGGCGTCGCCACCAGCGGGTAGTACACGCTGGCGATCACGGGCGCGCGCAGGAGTTGCTCGGTATAGTTGCCCTCGTTGCCTGCGGGATCGCCTATCCAGTCGCTGATGCGGTACTGGACCTGGGCCATGCCCGTGGTGCTCGGATAGCCCATCCAGGTGACCTGGACCGGCGCCAGGCTGTATGCCAGGTAGACCAGCGGGGAATTGGTGGTGTAGCCGCCCAGGTCGAACAGGACATCCATGCCCGCCGCGTCGAGCGTCGACACGATCTCGCTTTCCGACTTGCCCGCCAGGTCGACGAAATGATCCGCATAGAGCCGGATCTTGGTGGTGACGTTGTCCTTGCGCCCGTTCAGGGAGAACACCGACACTTCGAAGCGCTCATGATCCAGGTTGGTCAGGAACGGGATGATGAAGTAGGCGCAAGCATGCGCGTAGAGGTCGTTGGAGATCAGCCCCACGCGGATGCGGCCGGAGGCCGGCGGGCGGCCCTGCCGCTTCCTGCCATGGCGCTTGCGGGCCAGCATGCCTGCGTAGGTCTCCGCCTCGGCGCGCAGGGTCTGCGGCGTGCTCTTCTCGTCGAAGAGCATCGTGAACAGCAGGTTGGGACGGTGCACCGGGGTATCGGGATACAGCTCGGAGATCTTCCCGAGCGCTTCCACGGCTTCCCGTACGTAGCCCATTTCCTTCATGGCGCTGGCATAGGTGGTCAGCGCAAAGATATCCTCCGGCTCCAGTTCCAGCGCCTTGAGCGCGGCGTCGCGGCTGGCGACGTACTGGTGCTGCAGGAAGAGCACCGAGCTGAGCCGGATCCAGCCGATGGCGAGCCGCGGGTCGATTTCGACGCACCGGCGCAGCATGGCGTTGGCCTGGTCATATTCGCCGTCTTCCGCCAGGACACCCCCCTGCAGCGACAGCAGCAACGCCGAGTCAGGGAATTTCTCCAGCCCGGCGCCGACCAGCTCGCGGCCCCGCTGCCAGTTCTGCGCGCCCATATAGGCACTGGCTGCCCAGAAATAGGCGTCCTGGTCAGCCGTGTCCGGGTGCTTCAGGGCCTTGTCCGCATGGCGCTGCGCGTCGCGATAGCGTCCGGCCAAGCAACTGGCGCGGGTCTGGGCAACATGGCTGGCAGCTCTCGAGCCGCCCTTGGAAGCAGTAGGGGAATTGTTCATCGCATCGACTTGAAAATCGCGACCTGCGCACACCTTGGGCACGGCGCATGGCCAGCGGAAACCGGCTAGCAGTAGTCGTCCTGTCCCGACGTTCCCGGCGTCCGTGTCGTGGGTCCCGTCGACTGCGGACCCCACCGGATGGAAACGCCGGCGGCCCTCAGACGGCCATGTTCATCATTTCCTGGTAAGCCGCCGCCAGCCGGTTGCGTACCTGCACCGCGGTCTGGAACGACACATTGGCCTTCTGCATGTCGATCATCACGTCGTTGAGCGCAACGCCGGGCTTGCCCAGTTCGAACGATTCTGCCTGGCCGTAGGCGTGCTCCTGCACGGCGCTCACGCGCGCCAGCGAGCGTTGCAGTTCGCCGGCGAAGCTGCCGGGCGCGGCGGCGGCCGAGGTGGCCGGGCTTTCCGTGCCGGTGGCGCTCTGGGCCAGCCCGCGCAGTTGCTGCAGCATGCCGTCGAGGGAAGAAATGGTAGTCATGGCGATCCGCTTGGAACCCGCCCTGCCCCCTTCGCCGGCCGCAGCCCGCCCGGGGGAAAACCGGTTCCGGAAAGAGTCAAGTCATTGAACATGGCGCGGGCGCTTGCCCCCGCCGCTGCCGGCCGGCCTGCCGGTGCGCCGCGCATGCCACAAACCGCATCCGCACCCGCCCTTTTTGCCAGCCCCCGAAGCCTACCCGCCCCGCCGGACGGGCCATTGCGGGAAATCGGGTGGAAAACGAGGCTTATTCGCAGGATTGTCGATACCCGCCTTGGCCGATGATCTGTACCGTGCCGGAGCTGGGGTGCCGCTGCCTTGCCGCGCCCCGCTCCCGGCCCCGACCTTCATCAACTATCGCGGGGAGTACGCGTGTTTTGTCAGCAGCGTGATCTTAGCCATGCCGCAGCCGGGAATGCCCAGGCTGGCCGGGGTGGACAGGGCAGCCAGAGCGGCGCCCGCCATCCGGCCCAGCCGATCCTGGCCGTGACGGGGGCGCGCGCATGAACGCCGTGACAGCCCTGTCGGGCAAATCCGAGCTGTTCGAGCGCATCAAGACCAATCCGCGCCTGCCCCTCATGCTGGGCGGCGCGGCGCTCGCCGCCGCCATCGCGGTGGGCGTGCTGTGGTCGCGGGCGCCGGACTACAAGGTGCTCTACAGCAATCTGTCCGAGCGCGATGGCGGTTCCGTCATCGCCTCCCTGCAGCAAATGAATGTGCCGTACAAGTTCGCCGAAGGCGGCGGTGCGGTCATGGTGCCTGCCGAAAAGGTCCACGAAACCCGCCTACGACTGGCCTCCCAGGGCTTGCCCAAGAGCGGCACCACCGGCATGGAGCTGATGGACACGCAGAAGTTCGGCATCAGCCAGTTTGCCGAGCAGGTCAACTACCAGCGTGGCCTGGAAGGCGAGCTGGCGCGCTCGATCGAATCGATCGCGGCGGTGCAGACGGCGCGCGTGCACCTGGCCATCCCCAAGCCCACGCTGTTCGTGCGCGAACGCCAGAAGCCGACCGCCTCGGTGGTGCTGCAGCTCTACCCGGGCCGCGCCATCGACGACGGCCAGGTTGCCGCCATCAGCTACCTGGTCTCCTCCAGCGTGCCGGAACTGACCCCCAAGTCCATTTCCATCGTCGACCAGCACGGCAACCTGCTGTCCGGCAACGGCACCAACGAGCGCATGCTCGACGCCAGCCAGATCAAGTACGTGCAGGCGCTGGAGCGCAACTACGCGCAGCGCGTGGAAGCCATCCTGGCGCCGATCGTCGGCCAGGACAATGTGAAGGCCCAGGTCACCGCCGACGTGGACTTCTCCATCGTCGAGCACACCGACGAATCGTTCAAGCCCAACCAGGACCCGACCCACGCGGCTATCCGCAGCCAGCAGTCGAGCGAATCGAACCAGCAAGGCGCGGCGCCCGTCGGCGGCGTGCCTGGCGCGCTGTCCAACCAGCCGCCCGCCCCGGCCACCGCGCCCATCGCCACGGCCCAGCCGCCGCGCCCCGGCCAGCCCAACCAGCCTGGCCAGCAGCCCGGCCAGCAAGGCCAGGCCGCGCAAACGGCGCAGTCCGGCGCCACCACGACCGCCCAGTCCGGCCCGAGCAGCAGCCGCCGCGACAGCACCACCAACTACGAGCTCGACCGCACCGTGCGCCATGTGCAGCAGGCGCCGGGCGGCGTCAAGCGCCTGTCGGTGGCGGTGGTGGTCAACTACCGCCAGAAGGCCGGCGCCAACGGCAAGATGGTGACCGAGGCCCTGCCCGCCACGCAGCTGGCGCAGATCGAGAACCTGACCAAGGAAGCCATGGGCTTCTCGGCAGACCGCGGCGACTCGCTCAACGTGGTCAACAGCCCGTTCACGTCCGACACCGAGATCAAGCCCGAACTGCCGCTGTGGAAGCAGCCTGACATGATCGCACTGGCCAAGACCGCCGCCGGCTACCTGATGCTGGCCCTGCTGGCCCTGTTCGTGTGGTTCAAGATCGCACGCCCGGTGCTGCGCAAGTACACCGCGCCGCCGCTGCCGCCGCCGCAAGACAAGAACGAGGAGCAGGCCGTACTGCTGCCGCCCGAAGAGCCGGCCAATCCGGAAGTCCTGCGGCTCGCCGCCAAATACGAAAGCGATCTCGCCCTGGTGCGCGACGCCGCGCAACGCGACCCGCGCCTGGTTGCCAGTGTGATCAAGAACTGGATGTCTAGCGATGACCGATGAAGGATTGCAGAAGAGCGCCATCCTGATGATGTCGCTCGGTGAAGATGCCGCAGCCGAAGTATTCAAGCACCTCGGTCCGCGCGAAGTACAGAGCCTGGGCCAGGCCATGGCCACGCTCAGCTCTGTCACCCGCGAGCAGATGGCCGAAGTGCTGGCCGAGTTCCGCGGGGAGACCGAGCAGTACCTGGCGCTCAACGTCGATTCGAGCGCGTTCATCCGCAGCGTGCTGAACAAGGCGCTGGGCGAGGAGCGCGCGCTGTCCGTGATCGAGGACATCCTCGAGTCGCGCGACCCGGGCAGTGGCATCGACTCGCTGAACTGGATGGATTCCACTTCGGTGGCCGAGCTGATCCGCGACGAACACCCGCAGATCATCGCCACCATCCTGATCCACCTGGACCGCCAGAAGTCGTCCGAGATCATCGGCATGTTCACCGAGCGCCTGCGCAACGACGTGATCCTGCGTATTGCCACCTTCGGCGGCGTACAGCCGGGTGCGCTGCAGGAGCTCACCGACGTGCTGACCAAGCTGCTGGCAGGCCAGAGCCTCAAGCGCAGCCGCATGGGCGGCGTGCGCACGGCGGCCGAGATCATCAACCTGATGAGCACGGCCCACGAAGAAGCGGTGATCGAGGGCGTGCGCCTGCACGACAGCGACCTCGCGCAGAAGATCATCGACGAGATGTTCCTGTTCGAGAACCTGCTCGAAGTGGACGACCGCGGCATCCAGCGCGTGCTCAAGGAAGTGGCCACCGAATCGCTTATCGTCGCGCTCAAGGGCGCGCCGGCGGAACTGCGCGACAAGTTCATCCGCAACATGTCTACCCGCGCCGGCGAAATGCTGCGCGAAGACCTCGATGCGCTGGGCCCGGTACGGGTCTCGCAGGTCGAGGCCGAGCAGAAGAACATCCTCCAGGTGGTGCGCCGCCTGGCCGAAGCCGGAGAAGTTGTAATCGGTGGTGGCGACGATGCCTACGTCTGAACGTGCCCTTGGCCAGTTCCGCGGCTTTGCCGCGGACCCGGCCTACACGAATACCCGCGGCGACCGGCGTGGCGCCGGCGGCGATGGCGGCGACGGCCGCCGTGCGGGCAGCCGTCCTGCCCCGCGGCAGGACGAGTTCGAGAGCTTTGCCCCGCCGGGCGGCCGCGCCCCGCAGAAGAGCGGCTGGCAGCGCTGGCAGATGGTCTCGCTCGATCCGCGCAAGGCCGAGCCCGAACCGGCCGAGTTCATGCCGATGGAACCCGCCCCGCCCCCCATCGACTTCGCCGCGCTGGAAGCCATGCGCGACGGCGCGCGCAAGGAAGGCTACGCCCAGGGCTATACCCAGGGCCAGACCCAGGGCTATGGCGACGGACACCGTGAAGGCTATGCCCGCGGGCTGGAAGGCGCGCGCGCCGAGGCTGGCCGCCTGCAGGAGCTGGCCGCCACCTTCAGCCACGCGCTCGGCCGCGTCGACGAGGAAGTGGCGCAGACCCTGATCTCGCTGGCGCTGGATGTGGCGCGCCGGCTCGTGCAACAGACCGTGGTTGCCGACCCCGGCGTGCTGCTGCCGGCGGTGCGCGAACTGCTCGCCGCCGAGCCGGCCTTGTCCGGCTCGCCCTGCCTGCTGCTCAACGCCGAAGACGTGACGCTGGTGGAAACCCACCTGGCGGGCGAGCTCCAAGCCGCCGGCTGGAGCGTGCGCGCCGACCCCGCGGTGGCCCGTGGCGGCTGCGTGGCGAGCGCCGCCAGCGGCGAGCTCGACGCCACGCTGTCCACGCGCTGGAGCCGCGTGGTCAAGGCGCTCGGCCGCGATGATCCGTGGGAGCCGCCCCATGCCTGACAACGCTGCCAAGCCCGATGCCGCGCCCACCGTGCCGGGCCTGCATGGCCAGCGCTGGCGCGATGCGCTGAACACCGCCTCGGCCGGCATTGCCGAGATCGACAGCAAGCGCAGTTGCGGGCGCCTGACGCGCGCGGCCGGCCTGGTGCTGGAAGCCGTCGGCCTGCGCATGCCGGTGGGCAGCGATTGCCTGATCGAGCTGCCCGGGGGCCAGTCGCCCGGCGGCAAGGCGTCCGGTCCGCGCATGGCCGAGGCGGAAGTGGTCGGCTTCGGCGCCGACCGCCTCTACCTGATGCCGCAATCCGACGTGGTGGGCCTGGTGCCCGGCGCGCGCGTGTATCCGCTCGAACCCACGCCGCGCCCCAGCGGCGACGCCACCCCGCGCGAGCCGGGGTCCAAGCGCCTGCCGGTGGGCGAAGGCCTGCTTGGCCGCGTGCTCGACGCTGCCGGCCGACCGCTGGACGGGCTCGGCCCCATCACCGCCGCCACCGAGGTCACCCTGGGCGGCGCGCAGATCAACCCGCTCGAACGCGCCCCCATCGAGACCGTGCTGGACGTCGGCGTGCGCGCCATCAACGGCATGCTCACGGTGGGCCGCGGCCAGCGCATGGGCCTGTTCGCCGGTTCGGGCGTGGGCAAGAGCGTGCTGCTGGGCATGATGGCGCGCTACACCAGCGCCGAGGTCATCGTGGTCGGCCTGATCGGCGAGCGCGGCCGCGAAGTGAAGGACTTCATCGAGAACATCCTGGGCGAAGACGGCCGCAGGCGCTCGGTGGTGGTGGCGGCCCCGGCCGATACCTCGCCGCTGCTGCGCATGCAGGGCGCCGCCTATGCCACGCGCCTGGCCGAGTATTTCCGTGACCAGGGCCGCCACGTGCTGCTGATCATGGACTCGCTCACGCGCTACGCCATGGCCCAGCGCGAGATCGCCCTGGCCATCGGCGAGCCGCCCGCCACCAAGGGCTATCCGCCCTCGGTGTTCGCCAAGCTGCCCACGCTGGTGGAGCGCACCGGCAACGGCCCCGATGGCGGCGGCTCCATCACCGCCTTCTACACCGTGCTGACCGAAGGCGACGACCAGCAGGATCCCATTGCCGATTCCGCGCGCGCGATTCTCGACGGCCATATCGTGCTGTCGCGCAGCCTGGCGGAATCGGGCCACTATCCGGCCATCGACGTGGAAGCGTCGATCAGCCGGGCCATGACCGCGCTGATCGAGCCGTCGCAGTTCGGCTCGGTGCGGCGCTTCAAGCAGTTGATGTCGCGCTACCAGCGCAATCGCGACCTGATCAGCGTGGGTGCCTATGTGCCGGGCAACGACCCGGAACTGGACCTGGCCATCCACCTGCATCCGCAGATGGAAGCCTTCCTCCAGCAGGACATCCACGAGCGCGCCGGCTATGACGCCTCGATCGGCCAGTTGCATAGTCTCTTCGAACGGAGTCAACATGGCTAAGCCATCTGCATTGAATACCTTGGCCGACCTGGCCCAGAACGATACGGATGCCGCCGCGCGCGAGCTGGGCCGGCTGCAGGGCCTGCGCAACCAGGCCGAGCAGCAGCTGGCCGCGCTCACCCAGTACCGGCAGGAATACCGCGAGCGCATGCAGGCCATCGCGCAGGACGGCATGACCTCCACGCGCTGGCAGGACTTCGCGCAGTTCCTGGCATCCCTCGACACCGCCATCCGCCAGCAGACCGAATCGCTGGCGCGCGCGGAGGCCCAGCTGCTGGCCGGGCGCGCCAACTGGCAGCAGCAAAAGCGTCGCCAGAACTCCTTCGACACCCTGATCACCCGCGCCCAGACGCGCGAGCAGCAAGCCATCTCGCGCCGCGAGCAGCGCGACACCGACGAATACGCCGCGCGCGCCGCCCGCCTGCAAGTCGCGGGCCGCCACCGCTAAGCCGCCAGAACGCACCGACCATGATCGATATCAGCCAGATTGTCAGCAACGCCGCCAGCAGCGCGGCCGCCTCGCGCAGCAGCAGCGGCACGGACGCCTCGTCGCAGGGATTCGGCGACGCGCTGGCGCGCGCCCGCGACGACAGCCGCAACAACAGCGCCAGCAATGCCGGCAAGGCCGACAACGGCAGCAAGGCCGGCAGCAACGGCAACGCGCCGGCGCAAGACAGCGCAACGCAGAACAACGCGGCCGCCGGCAACGGTACGCAAGGCACGCAAGGAAACAGCGTTGCCGCCAAGCCGGCACGCCCGCAAGGCAAGGATGGCGACAAGGACAGCGACAAGGATGCCGACAAGGACAGCGAACAGGGCGACGCACTTGCCGTGAACCCGGCAGCGCAGGCCGCCGCCGCCGCGCTGGCGGCGCTGCTGCCGGCGCAACCGGCCCAGCCCGCGCTGCAGCCGGCAAGCGGCAGCGCCTTGTCCGGCGCGGCCGCCGCCGCCCTCGGCAGCCAGTCCGGCATGCCGGACCTGAAGGATCCGGCGCTCGCAGCCGCCGCGTCCGCCACCGGCGCGACCGGCCCGGCGGCGCCGGCCGCCTCGACCGCGGCCGATACGCTCGCCACCATCGCCTCGCAGCGCGCCGCGCTGCAGGCCGTGCCGCAGAACGCGGCCGGCGCCCAGGTCACCGACAAGCCGGCCACCACCACCGCGGCCGACGCCGGCAAGACCGGCCCCGACCTGGCAAACAGCCTCAAGGTAGCCATGTCCGGCCAGCAAGGCAGCAACGGTGGCCAGTCCACCGGCCAGCAGGGCACCGGCGGCGAGCCTTACAAGGCGCTGGTGCAAGCTGGCGACGCCAAGGATGCCAGGGCGCTGCCGCCCACCAGCCCTTCCGCCACCGCGACCGCAACCACTGCCACCACCACCGGTGCAGCCCAGTTCGCCGCGGCCATGCGCGCCGCCGAGCCGTCCGGCACCGACGCGGCCCCGTCCGGCAACGCTGCCACGGCGGCGATGGCCGCCAGCACCATGGCCGCCGGTCCGGCGCCAACCAGCAGCGGCCTTTCGCCAGCCACCTCGCTGCCGGTCGCCCCGCCGGTGGGCGACGGCCAGTGGCCGCAGGCGCTCAGCCAGCAGATGGTGCGCCTGTCGACACAAGGCAACCACACCGCCGAGCTGCAGCTCAATCCGCCCGATCTCGGCCCGCTGAAGGTCGTGCTCAACGTGGTCAACGACCAGGCACAGGCGCAGTTCGTCTCCCCGCACGCCGCCGTGCGCGCGGCGGTGGAAGCGGCCCTGCCGCACCTGCGTACC
Organism: Cupriavidus sp. 05T41; assembly: GCF_056396525.1. Classification (NCBI taxonomy): domain Bacteria; kingdom Pseudomonadati; phylum Pseudomonadota; class Betaproteobacteria; order Burkholderiales; family Burkholderiaceae; genus Cupriavidus; species Cupriavidus sp. 05T41. Next base: position 120,331 of record NZ_JBFTLQ010000006.1, on the reverse strand, counting down.
GCCATGGCCGACAGCGGCATCCAGCTTGGCCAGGCGTCGGTCGGCGCCGACAGCTTTGCCGGCCAGCCCGGCAATGGCCAGCCGCAGCAACAGCGCCAGTCGGGCGGCCAGCAAGCCAGCTTTGGCGCGCTGGCGGGCAACACGGCCGCCCCGGCCGGCGCAGGCAGCACCGTGGCTGCCCCCGCGCGTACGCTCGCCCGCGGCGAAGTCGATACGTTCGCCTGACCCCGGGCGCGCACGGCTGGCAAACGCGCTGCCGCGCTTGCCAGCCGGTGGCAACGCCGGCAACGTCGGCGACGGCCGGCTGCAATCGCGCATACCATGTCGTTTGAGAACAGGCTCGCCGCACAGGCGTCCATCGCCTGCTTCCCGCAACGTCATGACCTTCGACCTTTTCGACTCCCTCCCGCAGGAAGACCCGCCCCACGCCGAGCCGCTCGCGCCCGGCGCGACGATCCTGCGCGGCTTTGCCCGCGCGCATGAGCAGACCCTGCTTGGCGCCGTGCGGGACATCGCCGCGCAGGCGCCGTGGCGCCACCTGATCACCCCGGGCGGCCTGCGCATGTCGGTGGCCATGACCAATTGCGGTCAGCTCGGCTGGGTATCCGACGTCACCGGCTACCGCTATGAGCCGGCGGATCCGCTCAGCGGCAAGCCGTGGCCGCCCATGCCCGAAGCCCTCCTCTCGCTCGCACGCGCGGCGGCCGACGATGCGGGCTATGCCGATTTCAGGCCGGATGCCTGCCTGCTCAACCGCTATGCCCCCGGCACGCGGCTTTCACTGCACCAGGACCGCGACGAACTCGACCTGCGCGCGCCGATCGTCTCGGTTTCGCTCGGCCTGCCGGCGATCTTCCTGTTCGGCGGCGCGCTGCGCACCCAGCGTCCGCAGCGCGTGCGCCTGGCCCATGGCGACGTGGTGGTATGGGGCGGACCGTCGCGGCTGGCATTCCACGGCATCGCACCGCTGGCCGACGGCGATCACGCGCTGACCGGACACGAGCGCATCAACCTGACCTTCCGCAAGACGCGCTAGGCTGCGCCGCCGCATCGGCCGCGCCATGCGGGCCACTCAGCCGCGATCCACCCAGTTGACCTTCGGAAACTTGCGCGCGAACGATTCCGGCATCGGCATCACTTCCTTGCGCTCGTAGCTGAAGAAGACAAAGCCGGACTTGGCCATGGCGACCAGGGCACCGTCCTGCGGCCGCGTGATGCGGAAGGTGATATCGCCGCCGTAGCGGTTGAAGTCCATCACGCCCACTTCGAACAGCAGCTGGTCGCGCGCATGGGCTTCGTTGCGGTAAGTGGTGGCGAGGTCGGTGACGATGATGCCGACCTGGTCGGCCTCGGCGTCGTCGCCGGTGCGCAGGTCGAACAGAAAGCGCGCCCTTGCCTCGGAGATCATCGAGATCATCGAATCGTTGCCGAGGTGGTTGGCCGAGTTGATGTCGGTCACGCGCACCGTGAGGTGGGTGGAGTAGTAGTACTGGTCTTCGGGGAAGTCGAGCTTGAGACGGGCCATGATGCGATGGGAGCGGTAAGGCGGAAGACGGAAGGCGGAAGACGGAAGGCGGAAGACGGAAGACGGAAGACGGCAAGGCGTGAAGCAAAAAGAAAGGCCCCGCAAGGGGCCTTTCCGAAAGTACTGCGCGTGCAGCGCGGCGCGACTTACATCGACACCGTGTCCGCCACTTCCTTGAAGTCTTCGATCTGGTCGAAGTTCATGTACTTGTAGATCTTGTCGCCATTGGCGTTCAGCACGCCCATGTCGGCCATGTACTCTTCCTTGGTCGGGATGCGGCCCAGGCGCGAGCAGATGGCGGCCAGTTCGGCGGAGCCGAGGTACACGTTGGTGTTCTTGCCCAGGCGGTTGGGGAAGTTACGCGTGCTGGTCGACATCACCGTGGCGCCTTCGCGCACTTGTGCCTGGTTGCCCATGCACAGCGAGCAGCCCGGCATTTCGGTGCGGGCACCGGCGGTGCCGAACACGCCGTAGTGGCCTTCCTCGGTCAGTTGCTTGGCGTCCATCTTGGTCGGCGGGGCAACCCACAGCTTGACCGGGATGTCGCGCTTGCCTTCGAGCAGCTTGGAAGCCGCGCGGAAGTGGCCGATGTTGGTCATGCACGAACCGATGAAGACTTCGTCGATCTTGGCGCCGGCCACGTCGGACAGGGTCTTGACGTCGTCCGGGTCGTTCGGGCAGGCCAGGATGGGTTCGTGGATGTCCGCCAGGTCGATCTCGATGACCGAAGCGTATTCGGCATCGGCGTCCGGCTGCAGCAGCTGCGGGTCGGCCAGCCAGGCTTCCATGGCCTTGATGCGGCGCTGCAGGCTGCGTGCGTCGGCGTAGCCTTCGGCGATCATCCACTTCAGCAGCGTGATGTTGCTGTTGATGTATTCGATGATCGGTTCCTTGTTCAGGTGCACCGTGCAACCGGCGGCCGAACGCTCTGCCGAGGCATCGGACAGTTCGAACGCTTGCTCGACCTTCAGGTCGGGCAGGCCTTCGATTTCCAGGATGCGGCCCGAGAAGATGTTCTTCTTGCCTTGCTTGGCCACGGTCAGCTCGCCCGACTTGATGGCGTACAGCGGGATGGCGTTGACCAGGTCGCGCAGGGTCACGCCAGGCTGCATCTTGCCCTTGAAGCGCACCAGCACGGATTCAGGCATGTCCAGCGGCATCACGCCGGTGGCGGCGGCGAAGGCCACCAGGCCCGAGCCGGCGGGGAAGCTGATGCCGATCGGGAAGCGGGTGTGCGAGTCGCCGCCGGTGCCCACGGTATCGGGCAGCAGCATGCGGTTCAGCCACGAGTGGATGACGCCGTCGCCGGGGCGCAGCGAGATGCCGCCGCGGGTGCTGATGAACTTCGGCAGCGTGTGGTGGGTCTTGACGTCGACCGGCTTCGGATACGCGGCGGTGTGGCAGAACGACTGCATCACCAGGTCGGCCGAGAAGCCCAGGCAGGCCAGGTCCTTCAGCTCGTCGCGGGTCATCGGGCCGGTGGTGTCCTGCGAGCCCACCGAGGTCATCTTCGGTTCGCAGTAGGTACCCGGGCGCACGCCCTCGCCTTCGGGCAGGCCGCAGGCGCGGCCGACCATCTTCTGGGCCAGCGTGAAACCGCGGCCCGTATCGGCCGGGTTCTGCGGCAGGCGGAACAGCGTGGACGGGGCCAGGCCGAGCGCTTCGCGGGCCTTGGCGGTCAGGCCGCGGCCGACGATCAGGGGAATGCGGCCGCCGGCGCGCACTTCGTCGAACAGCACGTCGGACTTGACCTGGAATTCAGCGATGACCTGGCCGTTCTTCAGGGCGCGGCCTTCATAGGGGCGCAGCTCGACCACATCGCCCATTTCCATCTGCGACACGTCCAGCTCGATCGGCAGCGCGCCGGCGTCTTCCATGGTGTTGTAGAAGATCGGGGCGATCTTGCTGCCCAGGCACACGCCACCGAAGCGCTTGTTTGGCACGAAGGGGATGTCTTCGCCGGTGAACCACAGCACCGAATTGGTGGCCGACTTGCGCGAGGAACCGGTGCCGACCACGTCGCCGACGTAGGCGACCAGGTTGCCCTTGTCCTTCAGCGATTCGATGAACTTGACCGGGCCGCGCTTGCCGTCTTCTTCCGGGGTGATGCCCGGGCGCGCGTTCTTCAGCATGGCCAGCGCGTGCAGCGGGATGTCCGGGCGGGTGGTGGCGTCCGGGGCCGGCGAGAGATCGTCGGTATTGGTTTCGCCGGTGACCTTGAACACGGTCACGGTCAGGCTTTGCGGGACTTCGGGACGGCTGGTGAACCATTCGGCGTCGGCCCAGCTTTGCAGCACGGACTTGGCGTTGGCGTTGCCCTTGTCGGCCTTTTCCTTGACGTCGTGGAAGGCGTCGAACATCAGCAGCGTCTTCTTGAGCGCTGCGGCGGCAACGGTGCCGATCTCGGCGTCGTCCAGCAGTTCGATCAGCGGGGAGATGTTGTAGCCGCCGAGCATGGTGCCCAGCAGCTCGGCTGCCTTGGCACGGGAGATCAGCGGGCAGGCTTCCGTGCCCAGCGCCACGGCGGCCAGGTACGAGGCCTTGACCTTGGCGGCATCGTCCACGCCGGCCGGCACGCGGTTGGTGATCAGCTCGACCAGCACCTGCTCTTCGCCGGCGGGCGGGTTCTTCAGCAGTTCGATCAGCTCCGCAGTTTGCTTCGCGGTCAGCGGCAGAGGGGGAATGCCAAGCGCGGCGCGTTCGGCAACATGGGCGCGATAGTTATCAAGCATGGGTTCCTGCGGGGTAATAGGGTTGTAAAGACCAGTTGTGCCGCGATTGTAAGGTGAAGTGCCTCTGCGGTCAAATGTCTTATATCTTATATAAGAGTGAATTTTGCGAATCCCATATAAAACAATGGGATAGCTTTACCCCGCATCGCAAAATCACAACATAAATCCTTGACCAATTTGCTCGGGCAATGCCCGCCCGCCAAGCCGGGCCACGGCATGCGCTGGCCCGGCCGAGGCCGCTCAGCCGTAGTACGCGTCGCCCAGCAGCATGTCCTCGAAGAAGGCGCCGAAGCGGCGCTGCGGATCGCGCAGGTGGATTTCGAGGATCCAGCGCATGGCCGAGGGGCAGCTCTCCAGGTCGGCCAGCGAACCGGTGTAGATCGTGGCGTGCGGGAAATCCGAGACCCGGTGCCCCGGCAGGTCGAAGTTCAGCTCCCAGCCCATCTTGCGCGCGGCCCGCTCGGCGTAGTCGTAGAGCGCGTGGCCGGTCAGATGCTGCTTGGACCAGACCGCGCGCACGTCGTGGAACAGCGCCTCGGCGTCGTGCGCGCAGCGGGCATATTCGGCATGGTGGCCCACGGTGAAGCTGGCGCCGCCGTCGCCTTCCCAGGCATCCACGCGCGGCGCGATATCGATGAAGAAGATGTCGTTCTCCTGCAGCACCACGCCGGGCGCAGAGGCCAGCTTCATCGGCTTGGTGGTGTTGCTGCCGAAGCGCACGCGGGTGGGATGCCAGCTCAGCGCCAGGCCGGCGTCGAGCAGCACCGAGCGGGCCATCGCCACCGCGTCTTCCTCGACCATGCCGGGCGCCACGCGGGCCGCGATATCGCGGATGGCCTGGCGCGTCTTGTCGCGGGCCAGCAGCATGCCGTTAACGGAAAAGGCGGGGCCGACTCGTTCGGCGGCGGTGGCATCGGTCATTGTCATGGGGTCTCTCCGGATGGGGTCGGGGTCGGTTTCGGATTGATGGCGCCTGCCTGGTGCCGCGCCGACACGAAGCAGTATGGAGAGCCGCCGGCCCGGATTGAACCGCGCCGCGCGGCGCCGTGGCGCCAATCGGCGGTGCTTTCGTGCCAGCGCCCGCCCGGCGGGGCAAAAGCGTCGCCCGAGGCGGCGGCGCTCGGATAACATGGCGCCATCTCCCGTGGATACTTACCCCATCCTGCCGCCTTCGACCCGCCCCATGCACCGATCCGTCGCCATCCTCGTTTTTCCTGGCGCGCAAGCGCTGGACGTGAGCGGCCCGCTCGACGTGTTTGCCGAGGCAAACCGCTTCCTGCTGCCCGAAGACCACTACCAGCTCGAAATCATCGGCACCGAGCCCGGCCCCCTTGCCTGCTCCAACGGCATGCTGCTGCAGCCGCACCGGACCTTCACGGACGCAGCGGGTGCCGCGGATGCCAGTGGTGCCGGTGGTCCCGCGTGGGACCTGCTGCTCGCGGCGGGCGGCCCGGTGCTCCCGACCAAGGCGTTCCCGGCGGCGCTGTACACCTGGCTGCGCCAGGCCAGCCAGCGCGCGAGGCGCTTCGGCTCGATCTGCAACGGCGCCTTCCTGCTGGCCGGCGCGGGCCTGCTCGACGGGCGCACCGTGACCACCCACTGGAACGACGTGGCCGCCCTGGCCGCGCGCTGCCCTGGCGCCCAGGTGGAAGCGGACCGTATCTACGCGCAGGATGGCAACCTCTACACCTCGGCCGGCGTCACCGCGGGCATCGACCTGTCGCTCTTCCTGCTGGCCCAGGACCATGGCGAGGAGGTCGCGCTCAATGTGGCCAAGCGGCTGGTGGTGTTCGTGCGGCGCGCCGGCGGCCAGTCCCAGTTCAGCCCCTACCTCACCCCGTTCGTGGAGCCGACGTCGCCTGTGGCACAGGTTCAGCAGTATGTGTTGGCTCACCTCACCGAGGATCTCACCCTCGAAAAGCTGGCGGCGGTGGCCAGGATGAGCAGCCGCAACTTCTCCCGCATATTTGCACGCGACGCAAAAATCACGCCAGCCGAGTTCGTGGAAAGTGCGCGCCTGGATGCCGCGCGCGTGATGCTGGAGCGCGGCACGGTACCGCTGAAGGCCGTATGTTACGAATGCGGGTTTCGCGATCCGCATCATATGCGCGCGGTGTTCCGTCGCCGGCTGGGGGTCTCGCCGCAACAATACCGGCACAGTTTCAGCCGCCCCGGGGAAGCACAAGAACCAATGGAATCAAGCAGTTAGCCTTTGTGCACGCGGGCGCCGCACGGACCCGCGCCAGGTGCGCCTCACGGCAGTCTTCCCATGGACGCGTGCGCGGGCCGCCACGCGCCCCATGCCGCTGCCCGCCCGGCAGCCCGGGGCGCGGGTTTTCCTCAAACTCCGGCTCAAGTTCCGTGCACGCCATTCGTTAACCCCCAGTAAGACCATCCGCATCGCTCGGATGACGCACCCGTTCGGCTCAAATGGCCAAGCTGAGCGGGTTTCACCCTTTTTTTCGGCCCTTTGCTTGCCCTGCCTTCGCCCAAGAATGGCAAGGCATTCCGATACAGGCATCTCATGGCGAATACGCTCACTTCTTCCCAGGCTGACGGCAACAAGAGCAAGCGCGGGCGACTGCTGCTGGTTCTCGGCGTCGTGATCGTCGCGGCGCTGGGTGCCGGGGGCTTCTTCCTGGGCAACATCCTGAGCAACCGCCAGCCGCCGGCACCCGCCGCGCCGGTGGTGCCGCCGCCGATCTTCGTGCCGCTCGAGCCGTTTACCGTCAACCTGAAGAGCGAGGACGGCGACCGCTTCCTGCATACCGGCTTGTCGCTGAAGGTGGCGGACGCGAAGGACCAGGCGCGTATCACCGAGTACCTGCCGGAAGTCCGCAGCCGCATCCTGCTGCTGCTGTCGGCCAAGCAGCCGCCCGAGCTGGCGACGGTGGAGGGCAAGCGCCTCCTGGCGCAGGAAATCCTGCGCGTCATCAACCAGCCGTTCGCGCCCAGCCTGCCGGCACAGCAGGTCGTGGACGTCCTATTCACATCCTTCGTGGTGCAGTAAGCGCTAGCCCTGCCCCACCAGCAAATCCGACATGAATCCGTCCCTGCCTGCCTTGCCCGTACTTCAGCATGCGCGCCTACGCCAGCGCGCCGGCTGATCGGCACATGGTCGCTTTCATTCATCACGGCATTCACGGGGCAGGACACTAGATGGCCTACGACAAGTTCCTCTCGCAGGACGAGGTAGACGAATTACTGAAAGGCGTGTCGGGCGAGACCGACGTGCCCGAAGTCGCCGCGCCGGTCGCCGAGGACGGCGTGCGCCCGTACAACCTGGCCACGCAGGAACGCATCGTGCGGGGCCGGCTGCACACGCTCGAGATCATCAACGAGCGTTTCGCCCGCCAGTTGCGCACTGCGCTGTTCAACTTCATCCGCCGCGGCGCCGACATCTCGGTCGGCTCGATCCGCATCGAGAAGTACGGCGACTTCGTGCGCAACCTGCCGGTGCCGACCAACCTGAACCTGGTGCACATGAAGCCGCTGCGCGGCACGGCACTGTTCGTGATCGACCCCAACCTGGTGTTCCTGGTGGTCGACAACCTGTTCGGCGGCGACGGCCGCTTCCACACCCGCGTGGAAGGGCGCGATTTCACCCAGACCGAGCAGCGCATCATCCGGCGCCTGCTGGACCTTGCGCTCAACAGCTACAGCAACGCCTGGAATGCCGTGCACCCGATCGAGCTGGAATACGTCCGCTCGGAGATGCACACCAAGTTCGCCAACATCGCCATGCTCAACGAGGTGGTGGTGACCACGGCCTTCCATATCGAACTGGGCGCCGTCGGCGGCCAGCTTCATGTCTGCTTCCCGTACTCGATGATCGAGCCGGTGCGCGACCTGCTGATGAACCCGCTGCAGGACGAGGTCGAAGTGGACAAGCGCTGGGTCTCCCAGCTGTCGCAGCAGATCCGCTCGGCCGAGGTCGACCTGGTGGCGGAATTCGCCCACCTGGAGAGCACCGTGGCCGAAGTGCTGTCGCTGCGCGCCGGCGATGTACTTCCCATCGAGCTGCCCGAGCAGGTCTTCGGCAAGGTCGATGGCGTGCCCGTGATGCAGTGCGGCTTCGGCACCATGAACGGCCAGTACGCGCTGCGGGTAGAACGCATGATCAATCACCAAGAAAGCGATTCCAAGGATACCGACCATGACTGACGGCAAAGAGGACAAGCCGGCCGACCCGATGGACGACTGGGCCAGTGCCCTGGCGGAGCAGACCAGCGCCGAGGATATCGCCGCCGCTGCCGCGCCGGCCCCGGCGGTCGCAGCCGCCACCGCCACCCCGGCCGCATCCAAGGTCTTCCAGCCGCTGGAGAAGGATACGCCGAGCGGTTTTCACAATGATATCGAGATGATCCTCGATATCCCGGTGCAGCTCACGGTGGAACTTGGCCGCACCAAGGTGCCCATCAAGACCCTGCTGCAGCTCGCGCAGGGCTCGGTGGTGGAACTCGACGGCCTGGCCGGCGAGCCGATGGACGTGCTGGTCAACGGCTACCTGATCGCCCAGGGCGAAGTGGTGGTGGTGAACGACAAATTCGGCATCCGCCTGACCGACATCATCACGCCGTCCGAACGTATCCGGAAGCTCAACAGATGAACCCCAGCCTGCGCCGGATGGCCACCGCCGGGCTCGTCGCCGGCCTGGCGCTGGCGCAAGCCGCGCCGGCAGCGGCGCAAGCCAGCGTGGCCGCCGGCAGTCCTCTCGCCGGCACGCTCGCCAAGGTTGCCGGTAATGCCACCGGTGCCACCGGTGCCATCGGTGCCACCAGCACCGCCCCCGGCCACGTCGGCCCCGGCGGGGCGGCAAGCCTGGCCCAGGCCGGCCTCGGCCTGTTCGCCATCGTCGCCCTGATCCTCCTGCTGGCCTGGCTGGCGCGCCGCGCCGGGCTGGTCCGCCATGGCCAGGCCGGCGCGATGAAGGTCGTCGGCAGCACCATGCTCGGCCCGCGCCAGCGCCTGGTGATGGTGGAGGTGGGCGATACCTGCCTGGTGCTCGGCGTCAGCGCCGGCGAGATCCGTACGCTCCATACCTTGCCAGCGCAAGCCGCGCACAAGCCGGACCAGAATCCGGGCGGCGGCATGCAGCCTCCGGCAAACCCGGTCAATCCGGCGGGCACCGGCAGCTTCGGACAGAAGCTGCTGCGCGCCATGCAACACAACCTGAAGTCATGAATTTCCTGCCCGGCGCCTCGCGCGCCCTCCAGCGCCACCTGCAGCGCCAGCTTCTTGCCTTGCGCGCCTGCGCCGGCCAGCCGTCGCGGCTCGCCTTCGCGGCCGTGCTGGCCTGCGCCTGCCTGGCGCTGGTGCTGCTGCCCGCCATCGCGCAAGCCCAGGCCCTGCCCGGGCTGACCAGCAAGGCCGGCCCCGGCGGCAGCCAGACCTGGTCGCTGTCGGTGCAGACGCTGGTGCTGCTGACCTCGCTGTCATTCCTGCCGGCGGCCATGCTGATGATGACGGGCTTCACCCGCATCGTGATCGTGCTGGGCCTGCTGCGCAACGCGCTGGGCACGGCCAGCTCGCCGCCCAACCAGGTGCTGGTGGGGCTGTCGCTGTTCCTGACCTTCTTTGTCATGTCGCCGGTGTTCGACCGCATCTACACCGACGCCTACAAGCCGCTGTCCGAGAACAAGATCAGCCTGGAGGCCGCCGCCGAGAAGGCCTCCGCGCCGCTCAAGACCTTCATGCTCAAGCAGACCCGCGAGAAGGACCTGGCGCTGTTCGCGCAGATGGCCAAGGCCCCCGAGATGCAGGGCCCGGAAGACGTGCAGATGCGCATCCTGGTGCCGGCCTTCGTCACCAGCGAGCTCAAGACCGCATTCCAGATCGGCTTTACCGTCTTTATCCCCTTCCTGATCATCGACCTGGTGGTCGCCAGCGTGCTGATGGCGATGGGCATGATGATGGTGCCGCCGGCCACCATCTCGCTGCCGTTCAAGCTGATGCTGTTCGTGCTGGTGGACGGCTGGCAACTGCTGCTGGGCTCGCTGGCGCAGAGCTTCCTGAACTGACCAAGGGCCGCGCATCCCCCGCGCATCCCAACCTAGGCCTTCGCCATGACTCCGGAAACCGTAATGAGCATCGCCACCCAGGCGATGAAGATGACCCTGATGCTGTCGGCGCCGCTGCTGCTGGTGGCACTGGTGGCTGGCCTGGTGGTGAGCCTGTTCCAGGCCGCCACGCAGATCAACGAAATGACGCTGTCCTTCATCCCCAAGCTGCTGGCCCTGTTCGCCACCATGGTGCTGGCCGGCCCGTGGATGATCAATACCTTCGTCGACTACATGCGCGAAGTCTTCCAGGGCATTCCCGCCCTGGTGCACTGAAGCGCCGTCGCGCTCGCCCGCCTCGCGCCCGCCAGCCGTGCTGTCCGTCACCTCCGCCCAGCTTTATGCCTGGATCGCGGCCTTCCTGTGGCCGCTGTTCCGCCTGCTGGCACTGATCGGCACCGCGCCGCTGTTCAGCGAATCCACCATTCCGCGTCGTGCCAAGGTTGGCCTGGCGGCCTTGATCGCAATGGTGATCTCGCCCACCATCGACAAGCTGCCGCTGGCGCCGGTGTATTCCTTCGAAGGCTTCCTGATCATCCTCAATGAGGTAGGGATCGGCCTGGCGGTGGGCTTCACCATGCGGCTCGCGTTCGCCACCGTGCAGTTCGCCGGCGAAACCATCGGCCTGCAGATGGGCCTGTCGTTCGCGTCCTTCTACGACCGCTCTTCCGGTGGGCAGACCATGGTGCTGGCCCGCTTCCTCAACGTGGTCGCCATGCTGATGTTCCTGGCCATGGACGGCCACCTGATGCTGCTGGCCACCGTGGCCGACAGCTTTGCCGCACTGCCGATCTCGCCGCAGCCGCTCTCCGGAGCCGGCTGGTCCGCGGTGGCGGCGGCCGGCGCCAGTGTGTTTTCCTCGGGGCTGCTGCTGGCGCTGCCGCTGATCGCCGCGCTGCTCACGCTCAACCTGGCGATGGGCATCCTCAACCGCGCGTCGCCGCAGTTGTCGGTGTTCGCGGTCGGCTTCCCGGTCACGCTGGCCGGCGGCTTCCTGATGATGACGCTGGTGATGCCGCAGATGAGTACGTATATGGCGCGGCTGGTCGAGGACAGCCTCGCCACCGTTGGCACGCTGCTGGGGCAGCTGGGGCAGTGAGGCTTGCCCTCGTTCAGCGCTCCCGGGGTGCCGTAGCTATTGATAGTTGACCAGCACGGTGGCGGCACCAATGATGCGGCCCACCGTGACCGAAGCGCCGGTCTGGAGATAGGCCGCCCTCATCGGGATCGAATACGATCCCCCGGTAGTCTTGTCGTAAGCGCCCACCGGCGTCGACGCCCCGAATGTCACCGGCGTGCCGGCATCGTCCGTCAGCCTGATGTTGATCCCGCTCGCGGTGGAACCCGGGCGCGCGGGCAGCGCGCCGGGGGCATTGGCGACCATGCCGCCGACCGGATCAAGCGTATAGCCGATCCGGTTGTAGCCGGGCGGGCAGTTATTCAGCCGCACGGTGAAACCGATCTCGCCGGTCGAACTGCCGACGCCCGTCAGCCCTCCCCTCTGCGCCGGCGGCAGGCTGACGCTCTGGTTGGGCGTCTGGCAAGTGAGGGCGATGGGCTTGATGGTGCCCCCGAGCCTGATCTTGGCATAGTTGGCGCCCGAGGCGTCATAGCAGGAATCACCGAAGCCCGGGTTGACACTAGCGCAGAGGTTCAGGAACGTCGAGGCACCTCCCGCAAGACTGCCAGCACCCATCGCGCCCGAGGTGCGTACCAGTTGCACTTCCACGGGCTGGGAAATCGTCGGCGGGGATTGCATGCCGCTGAGCAGAGGAGACCCGTTGACCACGAAACGGACGCCAACGCCCGCTACACCTGTGCGGGTAACCGGGCCCGGCTGGATATTCTGACCATCCCAGACCCATATCGATGCCACGGGAGAAGGACAGGTGGGCGCACCGCAAAGCTGCTGCGGCGAGAAACTGGTACGTGCCAGCACCGTCCCCTCGCCCGAGCTGGCCGGAAGGGCCATGTCCGATCCGAATGCCGTCATCTCGGTGTGTGCTGCCAGGGCGTGCGCCGGTGACAGCAACATGGCGGCAAAGGCAACCACGATCGTGTACGCCAATGGGCCGCTCCGCCTGTGCCCTCGCCTATCGAATTGCATTGTCGGGATCCCCTGTTAATTGGCTCGTGCCTCTCCACGAGCGATGAATGCCGCCAGTATCGGGAAATAATCAGATGCAATATATGGGACAAGTACCAAATTCATTGAGGCATCGCACTCATGATCCGGTATGTGATTCAGGACCCGCAGGGCGGCGGCATCCTGGCCGGATACGCCGCTTGATGGCCCTATCCCGATCGGCTCGCCCCCCCGGTATGCCGCCTGTACTCCGACCAGGTCGGCGCGCCGATGGCCCGGATCGTGCCCCCGACCCACCCCGCTGACATAGAAGCGTCATCGCTGCGCAATATCCCCTCCCTATAGTCCGGCTCGCCACCAACAGGGAGATAACAATGGGCACTTGCAAGAGAAATCACCATGTGCGCCTCGGCATGGGCGCCATCCTGGCCGTGCTGGCCACCGCCGCGGTGCTGCACGGTTGCGGCAGCGACGGCAACGATGCAGCCCCCGCGCCGGCCACCCCCGCCGCACCGGTCACGCCGGCAGGCGACGCCGCCAGCGCCAGCGCCAATATCCAGGCTGCCTGGGTCGAGATCGGCGACAGCAACCAGGCCATCGCCCGCGTGATCACCGGCTACGTGGCGCCGGCCGCCGCCGCCGGCAGCGCGCTGCCCTCCAATACCCTGTGCCCGCTGCTGACAGTCGACGGCGTGCAGCAACGCATGGCGCTGCGCGCAGGCAGCGGCACCATGGCGCTGCGCACCACCGCCAGCGCCGCCGCCGATTCCAAGCCCTCGGATTTCCCCGTCTCGGTGTGCGAAACGACCCTGCCGGCCAACGCCGCTGCCGCCAGCGTCGCCGGCCAGACCCTGCCGCTGCCCAAGGCCAATCCCCAGCGCGTGCTGGTGCTGGCCGATACCGGCTGCCGCCTGAAGAAAGCCGACAACGCCTACCAGCCCTGCAGCGACGCCGCCGCCTGGCCGTTCGCCACGCTCGCCGCCACCGCTGCCGCCATGAACCCGGACCTGGTGCTGCATATCGGCGACTACCACTACCGCGAAAACGCATGTCCGCCGGATATCGCCGGCTGCCAGGGCACGCCGTGGGGCTATGGCTGGGACACCTGGCAGGCCGACCTGTTCAAGCCCGCCGCCGCCCTGATGGCCAAGGCGCCGTGGGTGATGGTGCGCGGCAATCATGAAGAGTGCGCGCGCGCCGGCCAGGGCTGGTTCCGCTTCCTCGACCCGCGCCCGTACGCCGACGCCCGCTCGTGCAACGATCCGGCCAACGACGGCAACGCCAACTATTCCGAGCCCTACACGGTGGCGCTCGGCACCGGCTCCCAGGTCATCGTGTTCGACTCGGCCAAGGCCGGCAAGGCCGCGCTGCCCACCAACGACCCGCAGTTCATTGCCTACCAGAAGCAGTTCCAGACGGTGGGCTGGCTGGCCGGCAAGCCGGGCATGGTCAATACCATGTTCACCAACCATCATCCGGTGCTGGGCTTCGCCCCGGTGGCCGGCAGCGCGCCCGCGCCGGGCAACCTGGCGCTGCAGTCGGTGATGAGCAACCTGAACGCCCAGGCCTACTACCCGCCGGGCATCCAGGTCGCGCTGCACGGCCACGTGCATGACTTCCAGGCCATCAGCTTCGCCTCCAGCCACCCGGCCACCATCGTATCCGGCAACGGCGGCGACAACCTGGACGTGGCGCTGCCCGACCCGCTGACGCCGGGCGCCGTGCCCGCGCCGGGCACCGTCATCGACAAGATCACCCATCACAGCACCTTCGGCTTCCTGATGATGGAGCGCAGCCCGGCGCCCGCCACCGGCTGGACCTTCAAGGCCTACAGCGTGGCCGGCAAGCTGATGGCCTCCTGCGCGCAGACCGGCACCACGCTGGCCTGCGACAAGACGGGCTTCCTGACGCCGTGATGGCAGCGTTCCCCGCTGCCTGCGCAGCCTGGCTCGCAGGGTGGCGCGCGGCAAGCCTCCGCATGGCGCCGGCGGCGGCGCGGATTGCCGCCCGCTTTGCCGTACTTTGCGCCGTGCATTGCGCCGTCCTGGCCGCCGGCCTCTGCGCCAGCGCGCCAGCGCCGGCCGCCTCATTGGCCCCTCCGGCCCCAGCGGCCCCGCCGGCCCCGCCGGCCCTTCCAGCCACCGTGGCCACTACCGTGCTGACGCCGGGCGCGCCGCCCGCCACCGTGGTGGATACCATCGGCAACGGCACGCCCAAGGTCTCCGCCAAGGTCGACCCCACCGCCGCCGTCTTCCGCCCCGACCCGGCGCTCGCCGCGCTGGGCAAGCGCATCTTCTTCGACACGCGCCTGTCCGAGCCGCGCGGCATGTCCTGCGCCGGCTGCCACGACCCCGCGCGTGCGTTCGCGCCCACGCTCTCGCCCGCCGCGCTGGCCGGGCCGCACGTGCCGCAGGGCAGCCGGCCCGGGCACTTCAGCCTGCGCAACGCGCCCTCGCTGCTGTACGTGCGCTATATCCCGCGCCGGCATTTCTACCAGGACGACGACGCGCCATATGCCTCGCCGTTCGGCGGCCTGTTCGCCGACGGCCGTGCCGATACCCTGGCCGAGCAGGTGCGCGGCCCGCTGCTCGATCCCGGCGAGATGAATAACGGCAGCCCGGCCAGCCTGCTGCGCAAGGTAAAGGGCACGGAGCTGGCGCCCGCGCTGGCCGCGCGCTTCGGCGCGGCGGCGCAGCGCGATCCCGGGCAGATGATGGTGGCGCTGGGCCGCGCGCTGGAGGCCTATCTGCAAAGCGACGAGATGGCACCCTTCAGTTCGCGCTTCGACGACTACCTGCGCCGGCGCACGCCGCTGTCGCCGCAGGAAACGCGCGGCCTGGCGCTGTTCAAGAATCCCGACAAGGGCAACTGCATGAGCTGCCACACGCTGGCGGACACCGCCAGCCGGCCCGAGCGCTCCCTGTTTACGGACTTCGGCTACGACGCCATCGCCGTGCCGCGCAACCGGGCCCTGCCCGCCAACCGAGACCCCGGGCATTTCGACAACGGCCTGTGCGACACCGCGCGCCGCCTGCGCTGGCCGGAACCGGAACAATGGTGCGGCTACCTGCGCACCCCCGGCCTGCGCAACGTGGCGGTGCGCCAGAGCTTCATGCACAACGGGGTGTTCACCACGTTGCGCGATGCGGTCGCGTTCTACAACACGCGCTCGACCGATCCGGGCAAGTGGTACCGCGGCGGCAAGCCATTCGACGACGTGCCCGCCGCCTACCGCGGCAATATCAATATCAACTCGATGCCGATGAACCTGCGCGCGGGAAGCACGCCCGCGCTGACCGAAGCGGAGATCGACGACATCACCGTCTTCCTGCGCACGCTGACGGATGCGCCCTATGTCAACGCGATGCCGGCGAATGCGATGCCGGTGGCCAACGGACGCTGAGTGCGCGGCCCGCCCCGGGGCTCACAGCGACGCGCACACGCCATCGGGCTCGAAGCCGCGGAAGGTCTGCTGTGTCGGGTCGGGCGTGGTCACGATCTCGCCCGACGGTGCGCGCAACAGGCGCAGGACCTGTGCGGCGCAATTCCTGGTCTGCGCGTTGCGCTGGTAGCGCAACTCGTACTGCCAGCCCGGCAGCGGCACGAAGGACACGCCGATCGCGCAGCGGTACGGCTCGTCGCCCGCCGCCGAGGTCGCCGCGGCCGTCAGGTAGATGCGGTGGCTCGCCACCAGCCAGCGTTCGCGCGTGCGGCCGGCGGGCTCCGGCGAGATGCCCCACATGCCCAGATCCGCCTCCTTGCCCATCGCCGTGGCCTGGAGCCCGGTGGCCGCAAGCAGCGCCGGCTTGGGCGGCTTGGGACATTTGCCGGCGTCCACCACGCTGAAGGTCGTGTTGTCGTCGGTATTGGTCACCAGTCGCACGCGCGAGGCTGGCGTACCGGTCTCGACCCGGTAGCGGGTCACGCAGCCGGCCAGCACCACGGCCAGCGCCAGACCCAGGACAAGCGTGGATTTGCGGACGATCGGCATGGGGATGCGGATGAATGGGCAGTCTGCAAAGCATACGCGCCTTGCCGGTCGCCGCGCCGCCGGGCAAAACCCGGAGCGGGCGCCGCCGCCCGACCGCACACGACGATGCCCGGGGCCGGCGCGGCTTTGCCCCCGCATTGACTTGAACCTGGTTCGGGCTTACGCTCGCCTGAGCCTCCGGCGCGCGCGGCGCGCTGCGCCGGGACACAAGAACAAAACAATAAGAACAATACAAAGACAGAGACAAAATCCTCGTGAGCACCCCCGCGCCATCCCGCCTTTCCGAACTTCGCCCGGTCCTGCCGATCCTCCTCGGCGCCTCCGTCATGCTGAGCCTGGCCATGGGCCTGCGGCAGAGCCTGGGCATCTTCATGCCACCGCTGACCAAGGGCATCGGCATCTCGGTGTCCGATTTCACGGCCGCCATCGCGGTGCAGAACCTGGCCTGGGGCCTGCTGCAGCCCATCGCGGGCGCGTGGGCCGCGCGCACGGGCTTCCGGCCGCTGATGATGGCCGGCTCGCTGCTCTACGTGCTCGGGCTGGTCATGCTGGCTACCGCGCAAGGCATTGTCGGCGTCACGCTCGGCGCGGGCGTGGCCATCGGCGCCTCGATGGCCTGCACCGGCAGCGCCATCGCCATGGCGGTCTCGGCGCGGCCGGTGCCGGCCGCGCTGCGCAGCACGGTGCTCGGCATCGTGTCTGGCGCCGGTTCGCTGGGCGCACTGGTGGCGGCACCGATCGGGCAGGTGGTGGCGCAATCCCATGGCTGGCGCGTGGGGCTGGCGGCCTTCGTGGTGCTCGCCCTGGTAATGCTGCCGGCGGCGTGGTTCGCCGGGCGCGTCGACCGGATGCCGCTGCCCACGCCGCCCGGCGGCGTGCAGCAGAATGCGCGCGAGGCGCTTGGCACCGCGCTGCACCATACGCCGTTCCTGGTCATGGGCGCGGCCTATTTCGTGTGCGGCATGCAGTTGGTCTTCCTCACCACGCACCTGCCTTCCTACCTGGACATCTGCGGCATGGACCCCATGCTCAGCGCCAAGGCGCTGGGCGTGATCGGCGGTTTCAACGTGCTGGGCAGCCTGTTCTTCGGCTGGGCCGGCGGGCGCGTCAACAAGCTGCTGCTGCTCGGCGGCATCTACACCATCCGCTCGCTCGCGCTGACCTGGTACTTCACCTCGCCGCCCACGCCAGGCAGTACGCTGGTCTTCGCCGCCGTGATGGGCTTCCTGTGGCTGGGCGTGGCGCCGCTGGTGGCAGGCTGGATCGCCGAGACCTTCGGCCTGCGCTGGCAGGCCATGCTGGGCGGCGTAGCCTTCTTCAGCCACCAGATCGGCAGCTTCGTGGGGGCCTTCGGCGGCGGGCTGGTCTATGACAGGCTGGGGTCCTACACCCTGGCCTGGCAGATCGGCGTGGCACTGGGGCTGGCCGCCGGGCTGGTACAGATCACCTTTGCGGTCGTCACGCGGCCGCGCCCGCCGCAGATGGCGGCGACATAACGGCGCCCGGAAGCCCCGCCTGCGCTGAACGAAAAGGAGGAGTCATCAATGGCCCTGACGCTGCACTACCATCCCCTGTCTTCGTTCTGCCACAAGGTGCTGATCGCGCTCTACGAGAACGCCACCCCTTTCACCGGCCGCATTGTCGACCTTGGCGACCCCGCCGACCGTGCCGCCTTCGCGGCGCTGTGGCCGCTCGGCAAGTTCCCGGTGCTGCGCGACGACACGCGCGGGCTGACCGTGCCGGAAAGCACCACCATCATCGAATATCTGGATCGCCATTACCCGGGTGCCCGGCCGCTGCTGCCCGCCGCCGAGGACGCGCAACGCGAAGCGCGCCTGTGGGACCGCCTCTTCGATCTCTACGTGCACCTGCAGATGCAGAAGATCGTCAACGACCGCCTGCGGCCCGAGGCCGAGCGCGACCCGCGCGGCGTGGCGGACGCGCGGGCCACCCTGCGCACGGCCTACGATCTGGTCGACAAGCACATGGCGGACCACACCTGGGCCGCCGGGCAAGACTTCACGCTGGCCGACTGCGCGGCCACGCCGGCGCTGTTCTACGCGGGCATCGCGATGCCGTTCACCGATACGCACCCGCACCTCGCCGCCTATTTCGAGCGGCTGTTGAGCCGGCCGAGCGTGCAGCGCGTCCTTGCCGAAGCGCGCCCCTACTTCCATCTGTTCCCGCTGGCGGACAAGATGCCGGCCCGCTTCACCAGCAACACGCCGCCGCCCGCCTGAGCTGCCCCGGACATACGCTGCGACATGACCAAGGCAGGCCGAAGGGCTGGCTGGCGCTGCGCGCCCCGCCCCGCGATGGCCGCCTGCCGCGTCGCAAAAAATACCTCTGGCGACCAGCCCGCCGGTATTTTTTTCAACGCCGGGATTGGGCCGCATTGCCCGCCGTCCTCCGCGTTTTGAAGCGCAGCGCCGCTGCGTAAGATTGCGATGTACCTGTCGAAACGCAAACGCGGCACGGCACGCATCGCTGCAGTCCCGCGGGCCATGCAACCCGTTGCAATGTCACCCGGCAATCCATTGCGCAATGCTGTCCGGCACGGCGCCGTGCCGCACGGGAGGACAAGCTGCACTGCGCTCCCGGCGCCGCGCCGGCATCGGCAGTACGTTCCGGTGCTTTTGTTCATGCTTCTGTGGTCCTGAATCGCCCTGCGCCCGTTCCCGCTGCGCAGGGCGATTTTTTTATCCTGCCGGCGCGGCGCACCCCCCCGCCTTCCGCCATGAACGCACCCAATGCCAGCAGGCGCATGCCGCACTTTTTGCCAAGGCGATCGAACGCCACCGGCATGGCGCGCGATTGACCCAAGTGCGCCGTCGGCCTCCTCCGGGCGGCGAAGTGCCCCGGAGATATCGCATCGGGGCTGGGAACGCGCCGGTCACCCCGGCCGGCTGTCCGGCGGCAAGGGCACGCTTGACGCCCCCCGATGGCCGGAAGGTCAATTGGCAGCCGCAGCCGAAGCATTAACGGGAAATCCAGAAAAAACAGGACGTTAGGAATGAAAACCTGCGCGAGGAGCGCGACCGCCTGCTTCCGGGAGCGGCAATTATTCGATTACAGAACAGGAAAACCGCGCCCTCGACAGACTGATGAAAGCAAAATCAGGCAAAATTCGATCCTTACTGCCGGTTTGCGATCCAGGCGGCAGCGTTTCCCTACTATTTCTGACCTTGAGGTAAGCAATGAGTACCCAGCAACCCACCATCATCTACACGCTGACCGACGAAGCCCCGCTGCTGGCGACCAGTGCCTTCCTGCCCATCATCCGCACTTTCACCGCGCCGGCAGGTATCAACGTCACGACCAGCGATATCTCGGTGGCTGGGCGCATCCTGGGCGAATTCCCCGAATTCCTGACCGAAGAGCAACGCGTGCCGGACAACCTGGCCGAGCTGGGTCGCCTGACGCTGCTGCCGGACACCAATATCATCAAGCTGCCGAACATCAGCGCCTCGGTGCACCAGCTGGGCAGCGCGATCAAGGAACTCCAGGCCAAGGGCTACAAGGTGCCCGACTACCCGGAAGACCCGAAGACCGACGAAGAAAAGGCCATCCGCCAGCGCTATTCCAAATGCCTGGGCAGCGCCGTGAACCCGGTCCTGCGCGAAGGCAACTCGGACCGCCGCGCTCCCGCCGCCGTGAAGAACTACGCGCGCAAGAACCCGCACAGCATGGGCGAGTGGAGCATGGCCTCGCGCACCCATGTGGCGCACATGAAGCACGGTGACTTCTACCACGGCGAAAAGTCCATGACCCTGGACCGCGCACGCGACGTGAAGATGGAGCTGGTCACCAAGAGCGGCAAGACCATCGTGCTCAAGCCCAAGGTTTCGCTGCTGGACGGCGAGATCATCGACAGCATGTTCATGAGCAAGAAGGCGCTGTGCGACTTCTATGAAGAGCAGTTCGAAGATGCGCGCACGACCGGCGTGATGCTGTCGCTGCACGTCAAGGCCACCATGATGAAGGTCTCGCACCCCATCGTGTTCGGCCACGCCGTGAAGATCTTCTACAAGGAAGCCTTCGCCAAGCACGGCGCGCTGTTCGACGAACTGGGCGTGAACGTCAACAACGGCCTGGTCAACCTGTACGAGAAGCTCGAAACGCTGCCCAGCTCCAAGCGCGAAGAAATCATCCGCGACATGCACGCCTGCCACGAGCACCGCCCCGAGCTGGCGATGGTGGATTCGGCCAAGGGCATCTCCAACCTGCACGCGCCCAACGACGTGATCGTGGACGCCTCGATGCCGGCCATGATCCGTATCGGCGGCAAGATGTGGGGTGCCGACGGCCGTCCGAAGGACACCAAGGCCGTGATCCCGGAAAGCACGTTCGCGCGCATCTACCAGGAGATCATCAACTTCTGCAAGACCAACGGCAACTTCGACCCGACCACCATGGGCACGGTGCCGAACGTCGGCCTGATGGCGCAGAAGGCCGAGGAATACGGCTCGCACGACAAGACCTTCGAGATCACGGAAGACGGCGTGGCCAACATTGTCGACCTGGCCACCGGTGAAGTGCTGCTGACGCAAAACGTCGAAGAAGGCGATATCTGGCGCATGTGCCAGGTCAAGGACGCGCCGATCCGCGACTGGGTCAAGCTGGCCGTTGCCCGCGCGCGCAACTCGGGCATGCCGGCCGTGTTCTGGCTGGACCCGTACCGTCCGCACGAAGCCGAGCTGATCAAGAAGGTCGAGACCTACCTGAAGGACTACGACACCAAGGGCCTGGACATCCAGATCATGTCGCAGGTACGCGCCATGCGCTACACGCTGGAGCGCGTGATCCGCGGCCTGGACACCATCTCGGTGACCGGCAACATCCTGCGCGACTACCTGACCGACCTGTTCCCCATCATGGAACTGGGCACCAGCGCCAAGATGCTGTCGATCGTCCCGCTGATGGCCGGCGGCGGCATGTACGAAACCGGTGCGGGCGGCTCGGCTCCCAAGCACGTCAAGCAACTGGTGGAAGAGAACCACCTGCGCTGGGACTCGCTGGGTGAGTTCCTCGCGCTGGCCGTGTCGCTGGAAGACCTGGGCATCAAGACCGGCAACGCTCGCGCCAAGATCCTGGCCACGACGCTGGATGCCGCCACCGGCAAGCTGCTCGACAACAACAAGAGCCCGTCGCCCAAGACCGGCCAGCTCGACAACCGTGGCAGCCAGTTCTACCTGGCCATGTACTGGGCCCAGGAACTCGCGGCACAGACGGGCGACGCGGCACTGGCCGAGCAGTTCAAGGCGCTGGCCAAGAAGCTGACCGACAACGAGAAGACCATCGTCGGCGAGCTGTCGGACGTGCAGGGCAAGCCGGCGGACATCGGCGGCTACTACTGGCCCGACTTCGCAAAGCTGGAAAGCGTGATGCGCCCGAGCAAGACGCTGAATGCCGCGCTGGATGCAGTGCAGGCCTAAGGCGAACAAGCCGCCCCGCCAGTCGGGGCGGCACCCGCGCTCATGCTGTCCGGGCGTTGCCTGATCCAGCGCTGCCTGTCCGGGCGCGTCCCCGCCGGCTCCCTGCCGGCGGGCAATTCCTGCAGTATCGAGGCGGCCGCGATGTGCTTCCCATGACACGCGCCGCCCACTCCCCGAACGCCAGTTCCGGGGAACGCCGCAGACAGCCTGCCTGCGCTGCTGCCGGCATCCGGCTTTGCGCCGGCCAGCCCGTCAATCCCACAGACATCGGAACGCCGCAGCGACGATCACCGGCATGGAGAGCACCAGCGGAATCGCGAACATCGGCACTTCCCGGTCGACGTAGTGCGTGTAGATGAGCCAGGCGATACCCAGTATCAGGGTGAGCAGGCCGACGAGCACCGCGAGCACGTTCAGCATCCGCTCGGAAGGGCGTCTTGGTGTCCGCCGTTCTTTGGTAATAGGCGCGTTCATGTCACCTCCGAAGCAAGTCGTGACGGGCTTCCGGTTTACCTAGTCTAGTCCAGCGCCGCGCCGGCTTGCATGCCGATTGTCCGGCCGGCAGGCCAGGCATGTACCGTCCGGGACACCGCGGGGAACGGCCGGCCATCGCGTGGAAACGATGATGCCGCCAGGCCGCACGGAGGGTTCTGGAAGCGGCCTCGCCCTGCTTCAGCGCGGCAGTGCCGGGAGCTGCTGCGGCGCGTTGCCCGGCAATGGCGATTGCGCCACGTTCAGGACCGCCGCCAGCATGCTGTAATAGCCGTTGATCGCAATCAGGTCGATGACGCCGCGCTCGCCGAACTTGTCCTTGACGCGCGCATAGGTCGGGTCGCTCACGCTCTTGTTGCGGATCAGCTCGTCGATGAAGTCGTAGACGATCTCCTCCTCGGCGCTCATGCCCGCCGGCCTGCGCCCCTCGGCGATGGCCTGCGCGACCGCCGGTGCGACACCGGCCTTCAGCGCAAGCTTCTGGTGCGCGTACCACTCGTACTGGTTGCCCCAGTCACGCGCCGTCAGGAGGATCACGAACTCGCTCAGGCGCGGCTCGAAGGCGCTCTCGTAGCGCAGGTACGAGCCCATGCGCTGCAGCCGGTTCAGCAGCTCGGGGCTGCGCATCAGCGGCACCCACGGACCCGCGCCGATATTGCGCGGCGCGCCGCCCGCGGGCGCGCCTTCGGACAGCAGTTCGATCGATTTCTTCTGTGCGTCGGTCAGCTTGTCGGCCGGGATCGGTGGCATGCGGTCGTCGGCGGCAATGGCGTTGCCGACCAGCGCGGCGAGCACCGCGGTCATGAATACGCGTTGGATTGTCATTTCTGTTCGGGTAAGGAAAGCCGGATAGGGAAAGCGGATGCGACTCGAGGCCGGCGACGCGCCGGCCGGCCGAGGCTGGAAAATAGCATCGAACGGCGCGGGATGCACCGCTTTCACGAGGGAGGCCCGGGCCGGCCCCCTTTTGCGGCGGCGGTTCCGCGGGCAAAGTACAATTCCTGCGTTTTTCCCGCCGCGCGCCCGCTAGCGGTGACGCTGGTCCACGCCCCGCAGCGGGCACGACGGATCGACGCGGCACGCCCGGCACTGACCATGGACCGCAAAATGTACTGGAACGATTTCGAACAAAACTACCAGGTGGAACAGACCGTCTTCGACCTGACTCGCCAGTCGCTGGCATTGATCGCCCAGTCGGCGCTGGGCGACGAGCCGGTCCATTGCTTTGCGTTCAACGTGGGCGCGGCAGATGGCTCCGTCCTGCTCAGCCTGTCTACCCAGGCGGATCGCCGCGAACAGAAGCTGTATCCGCCCGACTGGGACTACGAATTGGTGGAGAGCGACGTGCCCGAGATCGCCGCGCTCTGGAGAGCCGGGTACGCGGCGGTGGAGACCGCCTATGTGCAGCAGGTGGAAGACTTCGGCGACGACTACGACGCGCTCGACGCCTTCGAAGAGGGCTTCCTGCAAAGCCTGCGCCGCGTGATGGTGCGCCTCGAACAAAGCCATGCGTTCGCGGCCATCGGCGCGGACGACGGGCTCTGGACGCTGGTCACCCAGATCGACGCGGACACCGATGAAGAGGAGCGCCTGCTCGAAGCCGTCCGGCGCGACGATACCTTCCCGGGCCGCGCATGAACAAAGCGGCATTGTTGATTCTCGCATCGGCGTTCCATGCAGCCGCGCACGCTGCCGGGGACGTACAGGCCGGCAAGGCCGTGTTCGCTTCGAAATGCGCGTCCTGCCACAGCGTGGGACCCTCCGCGCGCGCTGCGTTCGGCCCGCAGCTCAATGCCATCTTTGGCAGGGTGGCCGGCGCCACCAGCGACTACAAGTATTCCGCGCAGATGAAGCAGTCGGGCATCGTATGGTCTCAACAGACACTGGCGGCGTTCATCGAAGCGCCCGGCAAGGTCGTGCCGGGCACCAGGATGCGTTTCTGGGGCATCAGCGACAAGCAGCAAATCGAGAACCTGCTGGCCTATTTGCATTCGTACCAGTAGCGGCACGGCTCGCTAGCGGGTCGCCGCGAACGAGCGCAATTGATCGATGTCCAGAATCTCGATCGCGCCTCGCGTGCGGCGCAGAAAGCCCTGCTCCTCGAAATCCTTGAGAATCTGGTTCACGGTCTGCCGGGATATCGAGAGCATCGAGCCGAGCTGTTCCTGCTGCACGCTGATCACGCGCTTGCTGCTGCCGCTGCGCTCGCCGTAGCCGCTGGCGATGGCCAGCAGGCGGCGGGCCAGCCTGACCGCCACGGGCAGCAACACCGACCCTTCGATGGCTTCGAATGCCAGGCGAAGCTTCTGCGTCAGCAAGAGCCCGAACGCCCGCCAGTGCGAAGGGTTCTGCTCGAGGAATTCAATCAGGTCATGCTGGTGCAAGTGGAGGAGGAGCACGTCGCTCTCCACCCAGGCATCGTGGGTGCGCGGCAGTTCGTCGAACAGGCTGGCTTCGCCGAACCACTGCGGTGTCTCGGCAATCGCCAGCAGCGCCTGCCTGCCGTCCGCCGACGAGCTTGTCATCCGGATTGCGCCCTTCACGACGAAATAGAGCCCGTCGGATACGTCTCCAGGCGCAAAGAGCCGCTGGCCCGCCGCCAGGGTCCTGACCCTCGCGGCTTGCGCAATCCATGCCTGCAGCGCCGGCGCAAGACCGGCAAACCAGGCACTGGATTTCAGGGCAGGCAGGCGGTCCTGAGCGGTGAATGGCTTAGACACAGCGTCAATCGTGGACTTATGTCGGGAAGACGACATTGTAATCGGCCGTTCGCTGCAAAGATCTTCCCCTGGAGCCCGGTGGTGTAGATGAATACCCTCGTATGCGGGGCGCTGCACTTGACCGACCCGGCTCCGACGCTGGCCTGCGTGGACTGACCAGTCCCCACCGTCATGACAACCACCTCGTCAACAGGAACGAGCCAATGGCTATCGCGACCTCCCCCGATCTGTACAAGCGTGACCTGCCGACCGCGTTCCGCGCGATCCGCAAGCTGCTCGCGAACGGAGACGACACCACACAGGTGTTTCTCATCATGCGCGCCCTCAACGGGCCGGCGGCGCCAAGGAATTTCTCCCGGCTCATGAAGACCCCGGCCGGGCGGCGGCTGGCCTATCTGCGCGTGGAGCTGGCGGAGCGCCTCTCCGACCCGGCATTCGTCGCAAGCTTCGCGCCGGGCACGCTCGGCGCAGCCTATCGCTCGTTCCTCGAGGAGACCGGATACAGCGCCGCCGACCTCGCCAAGATCTCGAACCTCAACCGCGAGCCGCTGGTCGAAGACCCCTACGCCTGGTTCGGCAGACGAACGCGCGACATCCACGACATCTGGCACGTACTGACAGGCTACAGCGCGGACGAGACCCTGGGCGAAGCGGCGCTGGTTGCGTTCAGCTACGCGCAGACCGGCGGTCTCGGCTGGGGCTTCATCGCGGTCTCCGCCACCTTGCACAGCCTGCGCCTTACCCGCAGCACCGCCTTTGCCCGCGCCGTGATCGAGGGCTACCGGCATGGCCGCAAGGCAAAGTGGCTGCTGGGCGAGGACTACGAGACCCTGCTGCACGAACCGCTCGATGCGGCGCGCGCCCGGCTGGGCATCGCCAGGCCCGACAGGTACCTGGCGTCAAGTCCCACGGGAAAATGGGAGCGGTAGGACGCAAGCCACGCGCGCCGGACGATGCCGCGGCATACGGGAGGAATTGCGACGGTGATTGCGACAGCGATTGCGATCATGCCGCCGCGGCATGATCATCGTTGCACTTCCACCCGCCCGTCCGCCCGGACGCGCAGCACGGCCGGCGACACCAGACGTCGTGGTGACGCGACGCCACGCAGAGCGCCTCTTCGAACCGGCAGCGATTGCCGCCTGTGCTGCCTGTACTAACCTTCCCGCCCCGCCGCCTCCCCCACCAGCGCCTCGATCAGCCCCGCCACCGGCGCCCGCTTGAGCGCCGTCTGCCGCACCAGCACGCCGATCTCCCGGAAGATCGGCTCGCCCGGCAACGGGATCTCCACCACGTTGCGGGTCTGCCTGAGCGGCACCAGCTCGGCGGGGATGATGGCCCAGCCCAGGCCCTCGCTGACCATCTGCAGGATGACCGCGGGTTCGTCCAGCTCCATGCCGCCTTCGACCCAGAGCCGGTGCCGGCGCAGGTAGCGGTCCACCAGCTGGCCGCCCATGGAGTGGCGGTTGTAGCGGATGAAGGGCAAGGCGGCCAGCGCGGCCTTGAGTTCGCGCGGGGCGCCCTTGGGGACGATGCCGACGAAGCGCTCGCGCATCAGGTGGACCCATTTGAGTTCAGGCGGGATGCCCAGGCGCGGCTTGATCAGGACGGCGATATCTAGCTCGCGGGCGTCCACCTGCGTGAGCAGCTGGGTGGACATGCCGGGGATGATGTTGACATGGGTCTTTGGAAATCCCTCGCGAAAGCGCTTCATCGCCTTGGGCAGCAGCGTGGCCTGCACCGTGGAGACCGCGCCGAGATCCAGCGGCGTGGTGTCGGAGGCGGACTGCGCGCGGCCTTTCATCGATGCATAGAGTTCGATGAAGCGCCGGGCTTCCGGCAGCAGCTTGCGGCCCTCCTCGCTGAGTGTGACGGATTTGCCGGCACGGTCGAACAGGGTGCAGCCAAGGTCTTCCTCGAGCCGGCGGATCTGTGTGCTGACGGCCGACTGGGTCAGGCCCAGCCGCGCCCCGGCAGCGGAGAAGGAGGCCGTCTCCGCGGCGACGAGGAAGGTCTGGAAGTAGCGGATCATATATCTTAATTTTTGATGCTTAGCGCGTAAAACATTCGTTTCATATTACGAGTTCTGCTGATTACAATCAACGCACCAGCGCCGCCGCGGTTTTTCCTGCGCGCGGCTGAGTCCGACAATCCCTCCCCCAAGAGAGCCCTCCCATGAGCGCCACCCCGCTTTTCCACCTGGCTTTTCCCGTCAATGACCTGGAAGAGGCGCGCCGTTTCTACGGCGGCCTGCTCGGCTGCCCCGAAGGCCGCAGCTCCGACGCCTGGATCGATTTCAATTTCTACGGCCACCAGGTGGTGGCGCACCTGGCGCCCGAGGAATGCGGCCATCGCGCCACCAGCGCGGTGGATGGCGACGACGTGCCGGTACGGCACTTCGGCGCGATCCTGCCGATGGAAGAATGGGAAGCGCTGGCCGGCAGGCTGCGCGCGGCCAATACGCGCTTTGTGATCGAGCCGCATGTGCGCTTCAAGGGCCAGGTGGGCGAGCAGGCCACCATGTTCTTCCTCGACCCGTCGGGCAATGCCCTGGAGTTCAAGGCCTTCGGCGATCTGAGCCAGGTTTTTGCCAAGTAAGCACGCAGCCATTTTTCACGCCCCTCACTACGGATTCAAAGATGACCGATTTCGTGATCCAGCCCGCCGAGCAGGCGAGCGTCGCCGTGGCCGGCAGCAACGCCCGCTTTCCCATCCGCCGCGTGTTCTGCGTGGGCCGCAACTACGCGGCGCATGCGCGCGAGTTCGGCAATGACCCGGACCGCGATCCGCCCTTCTTCTTCACCAAGCCGGCCGATGCCGTGGTGCCGGCCGAAGGCACGGTGGCCTATCCCCCGCTGACCGAAAACCTCCACCACGAGATCGAGATGGTGGTGGCGATCGGCAAGGGCGGCGCCAACGTCACGCCCGAACAGGCGCTGGACCTGGTGTGGGGCTACGGCGTGGGCGTGGACATGACGCGCCGCGACCTGCAGGACGTGGCCAAGAAGATGAGCCGGCCGTGGGACTGGTCGAAGAGCTTCGATGCTTCCGGCCCGTGCGGCCCGCTGCACCCGGTGGCCGGCGTCGGGCATCCCGCCAAGGGACGCATCTGGCTGGCGGTCAATGGCGAGACCCGCCAGGACGGCGACCTGAACGAGCTGATCTGGCCGGTGGCCGACGTGATTGCCTATGTCTCGCAAAGTGTGACCCTGGCTCCCGGCGACCTGATCTTCACCGGTACGCCGGCCGGCGTGGGCGAACTGCGTCCTGGCGACTCGGTGACCGCGGGTATCGAAGGCATCGGCGAGATCGCGTTCACGGTCGGCAAGCGCTAGTACCGGACCACGGCAGGAACCAAGGCGGGCCCCGATACACAAGTGGGCCCGCCTTTGCTTTGTGGGCTTATACTTGCCCAACCTTGTACGACAACCTATAGACCAAGGTGGCACGCTGCCCGGCGAGGACAAGACAGGAGACAAAGCCCATGCGCGAAAACCGGATTCGAAAAATGTGGGCGGCCGACCAGGCCGTCGTCAATGGCTGGCTCTCCATTCCCAGCAGCTTCGCGGCCGAGACCATGGCCCACCAGGGCTGGGACTCCCTCACCGTCGACCTGCAGCACGGCGCGCTCGACTATCGCGATGCGCTGGCGCTGTTCACCGCCGTCTCGACCACCGACACCGTGCCCGTGGCGCGCGTGCCCTGGAACGAACCCGGCATCCTGATGAAGGTGCTGGATGCAGGCGCGTATGGCGTGATCTGCCCCATGATCAACACGCGCGAGGATGCGCAGCGCTTCGTGGCCGCCACGCACTACCCGCCGCAGGGGTCGCGCAGCTTCGGCCCCATCCGCGGGCTGCTCTACGGCGGCGCCGACTATCCGGAGCGCGCCAACGAGACCATCGTCACCTTCGCCATGATCGAAACCCGGCAAGGCCTGGACAACCTCGACGAGATCCTCTCCGTGCCGGGACTGGACGCGGTCTACATCGGCCCGTCCGACCTGTCGCTCGCGCTTGGCTGCCGGCCCACCTTCGACGATGTCGACCAGCCGGTGGCGGACGCGATCGCGCACGTGGTGGCGCGCGCCAAGGCGCACGGCGTGGTCGCCGGCATCCACAACGGCGCGCCGGAGGCGGCATTGCGCCGCATCGAGCAGGGCTTCCGCTTTGTCACGGTGGGCTCGGATGCCCGCCTGATGGCAGCCGGGGCCAGGCAGGTGGTGACGCAGATGCGGGCCGGCAAGGCGCCGGCAGGCGGCACGTCGCACGGCTATTGAGCAGAGCGCCGGCCGCTTGCGTCGGCTCGCACCGGCAACGGCGTGCCTCGCTCATTCCATACGTCTATTACGTCGAATACGTCGAATACGTCTAATACGTCTAATACGTCTCGAGATGAAGCCGCCCTTCCCGCTTCAGGTCGGCGCCCACCGTCTCCCATGACAGCCCGGCCTGCTGCGCGACGTCGCGCAGGGCCAGCACCACGCCTTCCTCCATGCTCTTGAGCCCGCACACGTAGAAATACGTGTTCGCGTCCGCCAGCAGCGCGGCCAGGTCGGCGGCGCGCTCCCGCATGGCGTCCTGCACATAGCGCTTGGGCTGGCCGGGCGTGCGCGAGAACACCATGTTGATGTCGATGAAATCCTTCGGCAGGTTCTGCAGCGGGCCGAAGTAAGGCAGTTCTTCGCGCGTGCGCGCGCCGAAGAACAGCATCAGCTTGCCGCCCTCGAACTTGCCCGACTTGCGCAGCCGGCGGCGCCATTCGGTCATCGCGCGCATCGGCGCGCTGCCCGTGCCCGTGCAGATCATGACGATATTCGAGCGCGGGTGGTTGGGCATCAGGAAGCTGCTGCCGAACGGCCCGATCACCTCCACCTTGTCGCCCACCTGCAGGTCGCACATATAGTTCGACGCCACGCCGCGCACCGGATTGCCCTGGTGGTCTTCGAGCACGCGCTTGATGGTCAGCGAGATATTGTTGTAGCCGGGCCGCTCGCCGTTGCGCGCGCTGGCCAGCGAATACTGGCGCGCGTGGTGCGCACGGCCGCTGGCATCCACGCCGGGCGGCACGATGCCGATGGACTGGCCTTCGAGCACCGGGAACGGCGCCGTGCCGAAGTCCAGCACGATGTGGTGCGTGTCGTAGTCGCGGCCCACCCCGGTGACGCGTACGTTCCCGGTCACGGTGGCCGTGACGGTCCTGGCGGCCTTGGCGCCATACAGGTTGGTGTAGGCATGCGCGGCCGACCACGGCGGCACGGTGGCGCCGAACTGCGCGCTGTCGAAGGCGTCTTCGCCGCTGGCGGCGGCGGGCAGCGACACGGCCACGGGTTCGGCCGGCATCTGCGCACCGGCGGCCACGCCGGCCGCGGACAATTGCTCGGGCGTGAGTTCGGCCGGCAGCTCGTCCCAGCCGAGTTGTTCGCCGACGCCGTAGGCCTTGGCGCGCGGCATGGTGCGCCAGTTGTCGATCGAGCCAGTGGGACACGGCGAGATGCAGGCCATGCAACCGTTGCACTTATCCGCATCGACCACATAGTTGCGCGAGTCGTGGGTGATGGCCGCAACCGGGCAGGTAGCCTCGCAGGTATTGCAGCGGATGCAGATCTCGGGGTCGATCAGGTGCTGCCTGATGACTTGGATGTCGGACATGTCCATGGCGATCTCCGGGTGATGCGACCCCTGTAGCCAGGGCCTTCCCCTTTCCTTTCGATGACAGGCGCCATGCGGGCGCCTGTCGTGGGTACCGCTCGTGCGCGCGGGCGATGCTTCGCTCAGTTGAAACGCACGTATTCGAAGTCCACCGGCTGGCGGTTGATGCCCATCACCGGCGGCGCGATCCAGTTGGCGAACTTGCCCGGTTCGACCACGCGGCCCATCAGGCTGGCCACGAAGAGCCGGTCGGCTTCGCTCGGCAGCCAGTGGTCCACGTTGGCCTTCCATTCCGCCTCGGAAATCACCCGGCCGTCCGGCGAGATCTTCACGCCCGAGAGCGCGCCGATATTGCGGTGGAACGCCTTGTGCGGCACCTTCAGGCGGAACGGGATCGCGGCCTTCTCGATGACCTTGTTCCAGCGCTCCACGCCGCCCACGCTGTCCTTGATGTAGTCGTCGCGCAGCACTTCGTTGAGCGCGTTGAGCATCGGCACTTCCTTCTCCACGAGCTGGCCGCCCACGGCCTGCAGCACCTTGTAGCTCTGGCCCTTGAGCACGTGGTCGTCGGTGCGCTTGCCTTCTTCGTAGCGGCCCTTGAGGCCGGTGCTGTAGAAGGTGGCGGCGTTGCTGGACTCGTCCGCGCCGAACAGGTCGATGGTGACGCTGTAGTGGAAGTTCAGGTAGCGCTGCAGCGTGGGCAGGTCGATCACGCCGGCCGCGCGCAGGCGGGCCGGGTCGTCGGTCTTCAGTTCGTTCATGACCTGGCAGGTGCGCTGGATCACGCGCGACACGCCGCTCTCGCCCACGAACATGTGGTGCGCTTCCTCGGTCAGCATGAACTTGGTGGTGCGTGCCAGCGGATCGAACGAGCTCTCCGCCAGCGCGCACAGCTGGAACTTGCCGTCGCGGTCGGTGAAGTAGGTGAACATGAAGAAGGACAGCCAGTCAGGCGTTTCCTCGTTGAACGCCTGCAGGATGCGCGGGTTGTCCTGCTGGCCGCTGCGGCGCTCCAGCAGTGCCTCGCCTTCCTCGCGGCCATCGCGGCCGAAGTACTTGTGCAGCAGGTAGACCATGGCCCACAGGTGGCGGCCTTCTTCCACGTTGACCTGGAACAGGTTGCGCAGGTCGTACATGCTCGGCGCGGTCAGGCCGAGATGGCGCTGCTGCTCCACCGAGGCGGGCTCGGTATCGCCCTGGGTGACGATGATGCGGCGCAGGTTGGCGCGGTATTCGCCGGGCACGTCCTGCCAGGCATCCTCGCCCTTGTGGTCGCCGAAATGGATCTTGCGGTTGGCCTCGGCGGGATTGAGGAAGATGCCCCAGCGGTAGTCCGGCATCTTCACGTGGCCGAAGTGGGCCCAGCCCTGCGGGTCCACGCTGATGGCCGTGCGCAGGTAGATGTCGAAATTCTGCGAGCCGTCCGGGCCCATGTCGTTCCACCAGCTCAGGTAGTTCGGCTGCCATTGCTCCAGCGCGCGCTGCAGGGTGCGGTCTTCGCTGAGGTTGACGTTGTTGGGGATCTTTTCGCTGTAGTTGATGCCGGACATCATGGTCTCCGTGGCTGGCTGTGCATTGGCATTGGTGGAGCAGGGGCGGTGTCGGTCGCGGCGCCCCCACCGGGAAACGCGCCGCGACGCGGGGGCGTGAGGTCTAGACGCGGTTCCAGTCGAATGCCGCCTTGTCGCCCTTGCCGTAGACCTTGAGCGCACCCTTCTCGCCGACAGCGTTGGGGCGCTGGAAGATCCAGTTCTGCCAGGCAGTCAGCCGGCCGAAGATGCGGGTGAACATGTTCTCCGGGCCGTTGAAGCGCAGGTTGGCTTCCATGCCGGTGAGCGCGTCGGGCGACATGGCCGCGCGCTCTTCCAGCGCGATGCGCACTTCATCGGTCCAGTCGATGTCGTCCGGGTTGGCAGTGACCAGGCCCAGCGCATGGGCGGCGTCGGCGTCGAGCGCCTGGCCGGCGCGGGCGCGCACCGCTTCCAGCGCGGGCTGCTCGTCGTAGAAGCGGCGGCCCAGGCGGCTCTGGCCCGTCACCATCGGGTAGAGCCCGAAGTTGGTCTCGGCCACGGTGATCTTCGGCGCGCGGGCTTCATCGTCCGGCAGCGCGAGGTGGTAGCTGCGGTCGCAGGCCAGCGCAAGCTCGAGGAAGGTGCCGGCAAAGCACGAGCCCGGCTCGATCAGCGCGAACAGGCTGCGCGACGACACGTCCAGGCGCGACAGCGTGCGGCGCAGCAGGCCGATGGTCTCGCGCACCAGCCAGTGGTCTTTGTGCGCCAGCAGCGTGGCGTCCATCGCCAGCACGTTGGCGGCCTCGCCTTCGGTCTTGATCAGCCAGGTGCCGATGTCGAGCTCGTTGGTGCGCATCGACAGGATGGCGTCTTCCAGTTCGCGCCCCAGTTGCAGCGGATACCAGGCGGCGCCGGCTTCGGCGATGGCGCCGAGCGTCTGCGGCTGGGTGGCCGACGGCGCCTTCACGGTAAAGGTAGCCTTGCGGCCCGCGCGGTCGATCTCCACCGTGACGTGGGTGTAGCGCAGGGCGTCGGCTTCCACGGTGCATTCGACCGGGGTCAGCGCCACGCCGCGGCCGTCGGCCGGCCGGTCGCTCTGCGCCGCCAGCGCCAGCGCGCGCTCCTGGACCTTCTGCGCGAACACCGCGGGCTTGGCGATATCGTCCACCAGGCGCCAGTCCTTGGCGCGCTGGCCGCGCACGCCCTCGGTGGTGGTGCAGAAGATATCGGCCAGGTCGTGGCGCACGTGACGCTTGTCGGTCACGCGGGTCAGGCCGCCGGTGCCCGGCAACACGCCCAGCAGCGGCACTTCGGGCAGGCTCACGGCGGAGGAGCGGTCGTCGACCAGGATGATCTCGTCGCAGGCCAGGGCCAGCTCGTAGCCGCCGCCGGCGCAGGCGCCGTTGACCGCGGCGAGGAATTTCAGGCCGCTATGCGTCGAGGAATCTTCCAGGCCGTTGCGGGTTTCGTTGGTGAACTTGCAGAAGTTCACCTTCCAGGCGTGGCTGCTCACGCCCAGCATGAAGATGTTGGCGCCGGAACAGAACACCTTGTCCTTGCCGCTGGTGACCACCACGGTGCGCACTTCGGGATGCTCGAAGCGGATGCGGTTGACCGCGTCGTTCAGTTCGATGTCGACGCCGAGGTCGTAGCTGTTGAGCTTGAGCTTGTAGCCCGGGCGCAGGCCGGCATTCTCGTCAATGTCCACCGCCAGCGTGGCAACGGGGCCGTCGAACGTCAGCTTCAGGTGCTTGTATTGGGACGGGTCGGTCTGGTAGTCGACGCGGGGGGCGGTAGTCATGCTGTGTCTCCTCAGCGATGAAGCACGATAGTGCATTGATCGGAATCCAGTGCAACGAAATATAGTTCATGCACTGAATTTACGTCAAGCACTATTGTGCATCTTTTCGCGGAAGAGACCCGCAGGCCATGCGACGGCTAGAGCGGTAGCTGCAAGGCCCTGCGCACGACGTCCCGGAGGGACGCGAAGGTCGCATCCAGCGGCTCGGCGCTGGTGTCCACGCTGAACTCCGCCTTGGAATAGAAGGCCGCGCGACCGGCCAGGATATGGCGCAGGTCTTCCATCGCCTCCTTGCTGGCGGCCATGGGGCGCAGGTCGCCCTGGGCGCGCACGCGGTTCATATGGTCCTCCGGGTCGGCCTGCAGCCAGACCGTGGTGCAGTGGGCCAGCAGCAGGTTGAAGGTGGCCGGATCGGACACCAGCCCGCCCGGCGTGGCGATCACCGCTTCCGGATAGATCTGGATGGCCTCTTCCAGCGCGCGCCGCTCGTAGCGGCGGTAGGCGTTCATGCCGTACAGGCCCTGGATTTCCGAGATGCTGCACCCGGCGAACTGCTCGATCTCGCGGCTCAGCTCCACGAACGGGAAGCCGAGATCCTCCGCCAGCATGGCGCCCAGCGTGGATTTGCCGGCGCCACGCAGGCCGATCAGCGCCACCCGCGGGCTGCGCGCGGCGTTGCCGCCGCCGGTGCCCAGCATCTCGCCGATGGCAATGCGCACGCGCCGCAGCGTGGCTTCGTCGCGATGCTCCAGCAGTTCACGGATCAGCAGCCACTCCGGCGACGAGGTGGACACGTCGCCGAGCAGTTCCGCCAGCGAGCACTGCAGCGCCGTCGCGACCTGCTGCAACACCAGGATGGACGCGTTGCCGCTGCCGTACTCCAGGTTGGCCAGGTGCCGCTCCGAGACATCCGCAGCCTGCGCGGTGGCCTTGCGGGTCAGGCCGCGGCGCGCGCGCAGGTCGCGCACGCGCTCGCCAAGCGAGACCAGCAGCGCGTTTTTCTCGCCCGCGGCGGCGTTGGCCGGCTGCGTGCCGCCGGCGTCGCCCTCGCCCCCGGGCGCAGGCTGCCCGGTCGGAGTTAACCCGGGAACATGCAATATATTGCTTGACATGATTTCTTGTCGGCTCTATGTTTCACACATGCACAATAATGCATGAATCGTCGGTATGCAACCCGGCTAAGTCTAATGGAGCCCCCCAGATGTCCCCAACCGAATTCCGTGCGCAGATCGCGCGGCTGACGGCGCAGATCGCCGGCCGCCCGCTCGATGCCAGCCTCGACGCCTGGCTCAACGCAGAGCACGGCGCCACCAGCCCCACCTACCGCGAACTCAAGGCCGCCTGCGAGACCGGCGTGGCCGAAGGCTGGCTGTGCAACCGGGAAGGCGGCGGCATCCGCTACGGCCGCATCTTCAAGCCGGACGACGAACTGCACGGCTTCTCGGTGGACGTGGTCGACATGCAGGACATCGCCGGGCCGCACCACGTGCATCCGGATGGCGAGATCGACCTGATCATGCCCGTCGAAGGCGAAGCGCGATTCGACGGGCGACCCGCCGGCTGGCTGGTCTGCCCGCCCGGCAGCGCGCACCGGCCCACCGTCACCCAGGGCCGCGCCCTGGTCCTCTATCTGCTGCCCGCCGGGCGCATCGAATTCACCCGTTAGGCAACCCGCAGGAACCGCACCATGACCGAACTGCTTTCCAACCATCTCGGCGGCCGCTGGCAGGCCGGGACCGGCGCCGGCACGGCGCTGCTCGATCCCGTGCTGGGCAACGAACTGGTGCGCGTGGACGCCACCGGGCTCGACCTCGCCGCCGGCTTCGCCTTCGCCCGCGAACAGGGCGGCGCGGCCTTGCGCGCGCTCACCTACCGCGAGCGCGCCGCCATGCTGGGGGCCATCGTCAAGGTGCTGCAGGCCAACCGCGACGCCTACTACGACATCGCCACGGCCAACAGCGGCAC
This sequence comes from Cupriavidus sp. 05T41, assembly GCF_056396525.1. Taxonomy (NCBI): domain Bacteria; kingdom Pseudomonadati; phylum Pseudomonadota; class Betaproteobacteria; order Burkholderiales; family Burkholderiaceae; genus Cupriavidus; species Cupriavidus sp. 05T41. The sequence continues at coordinate 84,363 of NZ_JBFTLQ010000006.1, read as the reverse complement.
GGTCAGGAACGATTCGGCGGTCGATATCGACGGTGGCATCTTCACGCTCGGCACCTACGCGAAGATGGGCGACGCGCTCGGCGAGCGTCGCTTCCTGCTCGACGGCGAGGCCGCGCGCCTCGGCAAGGAGCCACTATTCCAGTCGCAGCACGTGCTCACGCCCACCCGCGGCGTGGCCTTGCTGATCAATGCCTTCAACTTCCCCGGCTGGGGCTTGTGGGAAAAGGCCGCGCCCGCGCTGTTGTCCGGCGTGCCGGTCATCGTCAAGCCCGCCACCGCCACCGCCTGGCTCACGCAGCGCATGGTGCGCGACGTGGTCGAGGCCGGCATCCTGCCGCCCGGCGCCCTGTCCGTGGTATGCGGCAGCGCGGCCGGCCTGCTCGACCAGTTGCAGCCGTTCGACGTCGTGTCCTTCACCGGCTCGGCCGATACCGCCGCGCTGATCCGCTCCCATGCGGCGGTGACGCAACGCTCCGTGCGCGTCAATATCGAGGCCGACAGCGTCAACTCCGCGCTGCTGCTGCCCGGCGAGGCAGCCGGCAGCGAAGCCTTCGACCTGCTGGCGCGCGAGGCCGTGCGCGAGATGACGGTCAAGTCCGGCCAGAAGTGCACCGCCATCCGCCGCATCTTCGTCCCGGAACCGCTCTACGACGCCGCCGCCGAGGCCATCGGCGCGCGCCTGCGCAAGATCACCGTGGGCAACCCGCGCAACGATGCGGTGCGCATGGGCGCGCTGGTCAGCCGCGCACAGCTTGGCGCGGTGCGCGAAGGCCTGGCCTGCCTGCGCTCGCAGGCCGACGTGCTGCACGACGGCGCCACGCACGCGCCGGTGGATGCCGACGCGGCCGTGGCGTGCTGCGTCGGCCCCACCCTGCTGGGCACGCGCGACGCCGACGGCGCCGACCGCGTACACGACACCGAGGTCTTCGGCCCGGTGGCCACGCTGGTGCCCTACCGCGACGCCGCTCACGCGCTGGCGCTGGTGCGGCGTGGCCAGGGCTCGCTGGTGGCGTCGCTGTACGGCAGCGACAGCGCCGCGCTGGCTGCCACGGCCGTGGAACTGGCCGACAGCCACGGCCGCGTCCACGTGATCTCGCCTGAAGTGGGGCAGCTCCACACCGGCCACGGCAACGTCATGCCGCAATCGCTGCATGGCGGCCCGGGGCGCGCGGGCGGCGGCGAAGAGCTGGGCGGACTGCGCGCCCTGAACTTCTATCACCGCCGCAGCGCCGTGCAGGCCGGCACCGACGTGCTCGCACACCTGTAAGCCAGCGCGCGACAAACCCACCGATACGGGGAGACAAGCATGACCGCCGAAACACAAGTCCAGCCGCCCGGAGCGCCCTTCAATTTCGCGCAGCACCTGATCGAGCGCAATGCGCTGCGCGCGACCAAGACCGCCTTTGTCGACGACCACGGCAGCCTGAGCTACGGCGCGCTGGCCGAGCGCGTGCGCCGCCTGGCCGCCGCGTTGCAGGGCTGCGGCATCCACCGCGAAGAGCGTGTGCTGCTGCTGATGCACGACTGCAACGACTGGCCCGTGTCCTTCCTCGGCGCGATGTACGCCGGCATCGTGCCGGTGGCGGTCAACACCCTGCTCACCGCCGAGGACTATGCCTATATGCTGGGGCACAGCCGCGCCCAGGCGGTGCTGGTATCGGCGGCGCTGCTGCCGGTGCTGCGCCAGGCCATGGCACAGGGCGGCCACGAAGTGAAGACGGTCATCGTCTCCCGTCCCGACGGCGCCCCCGACGGCGGCGCGCTTGCGCTCGACGCGCTGCTCGGCGGTCACGCGCCGCTGCCCGCGCCCGCCGGCACCGGGCCCGACGACCCCGGCTTCTGGCTGTATTCCTCGGGCTCCACCGGCCGCCCCAAGGGCGTGCTCCACAGCCACGCCAACCCGTACTGGACGGCGGAGCTGTACGCCAAACCCATCCTCGGTCTGGACGAGCACGACACCTGCTTCTCCGCGGCCAAGCTGTATTTCGCCTACGGGCTCGGCAACGCGCTGAGCTTTCCGCTCAGCGTCGGCGCCACCGTGGTGCTGATGGCCGAGCGCCCGACCCCGGAGGCCACCTTCAGGCGCTGGCTGGCGCATCGGCCCACGGTCTTCTTCGGCGCGCCGACCGGCTATGCGGGCATGCTGGCCTCGCCCGCCCTGCCCGCGCGCGGCGAAGTGGCGCTGCGCCTTTGCTCTTCCGCTGGCGAAGCCCTGCCCGCCGACCTCGGCGAACGCTTCACCGCGCACTTCGGCTGCGACATCATCGACGGCATCGGCTCCACCGAGATGCTGCACATCTTCCTGTCAAACCGCCCCGGCCAGGTGCGCTACGGCACCACCGGCTGGCCGGTGCCGGGCTACGCGGTGGAGCTGCGCGACGAGGAAGGCCACCCCGTGCCGGATGGCGAGGTGGGCGAGCTGTATATCCAGGGCCCGAGCGCGGCGCTGATGTACTGGGGCAACCGCGAGAAATCGCGCGAGACCTTCCGCGGCGGCTGGACCAAGAGCGGCGACAAGTACGTGCGCAACCCCGACGGAAGCTACTGCTACGCCGGCCGCAGCGACGACATGCTCAAGGTCAGCGGCATCTATGTGTCGCCGTTCGAAGTGGAAGCCACGCTGGCCCAGCATCCGGCCGTGCTGGAGGCGGCCGTGATCGGCGTGCCCGACGACGCGGGCCTGACCAGGACCAAGGCCTTCGTCGTGCTGAAGGCCGGCGCGCAGGCCGGCGAGGCGGAATTGAAGGCCTTCGTCAAGGAGCGCCTGGCGCCCTACAAGTACCCGCGCGTCATCGAGTTCGTTGCCGCGCTGCCCAAGACCGCCACCGGCAAGATCCAGCGCTTCCGGCTGCGCGAACTGGAAGGCGCGCCGGCCTGAAGCCCGCGCCGCGTGCCACACCCCGACCGCCGCGGCCACGCGGCGGCGAAAAACACAACGGAGACAACCATGCGTCAGATCGATGTCCACAAGCTGGCCGACGAGGCCCGCTTCAACCGCTTCCACGGCCAGGTGCTGTTGTGGTGCGCCCTTATCATCATCTTCGACGGCTATGACCTTGCCGTGGTCGGCATTGCGCTGCCTTCCATCATGAAGAGCATGGGCGTCGACGCTACCAGCGCCGGCTTCATGGTCAGCTCGGCGCTGTTCGGCATGATGTTCGGCGCCGTCGTCATGGGCACCGTGGCGGACCGCCTCGGCCGGCGCGTCGCCATCGCCATCTGCATTGCGCTGTTCAGTGTGTTTACCGCGGCAGCAGGCTTCGCCAGCGACCCGGTCAGCTTCAGCGTCACGCGCTTCCTGGCGGGGCTGGGCATCGGCGGCGTGATGCCCAATGTGGTGGCGCAGATGACCGAGTACTCGCCGCGCAAGATCCGCGGCACCATGGTCACGCTGATGTTCAGCGGCTACTCCGTGGGCGGCATGCTGGCCGCGCTGCTCGGCAAGGGACTGATCGAAAGCTATGGCTGGCAGTCGGTATTCGTCGCCGCCGCGCTGCCGGCGCTGCTGATCCCCGTGGTGCTCAAGGTCATGCCCGAATCCATGCCCTTCCTGGTCAGGACCGGCCGCCTCGACACGCTCAAGCGCATCGTGTCGCGCCTGGAGCCGGCCTACCAGCCGCGGCCCGATGACTAGTTCGCCCTGCCCGCCACCGACAAGGCCGGCGACGCGCCGATCGGCAAGCTGTTCCAGGACGGCCGCGGCTTCAGCACCGTGATGTTCTGGGTCGCGTTCTTCATGTGCCTTTTCATGGTCTACGCGCTCAGTTCGTGGCTGACCAAGCTGATGGCCAGCGCCGGCTACAGCCTGGGCTCGGCGCTGACCTTCGTGCTGGTGCTGAACTTCGGCGCCATGATCGGCGCGATCGGCGGCGGCTGGCTGGCCGACCGCTTCAATATCAAGTACGTGCTGGTGGGGATGTATGCACTGGCGGCGGTGTCCATCACGCTGCTGGGCTTCAAGGTGCCCACCGAAGTGCTGTTCCTGCTGGTGGCGCTGGCCGGCGCGTCGACCATCGGCACGCAGATCGTGACCTATGCCTACGCGGGGCAGTTCTATCCGATGGCGGTGCGCGCCACCGGCATCGGCTGGGCCTCGGGTGTGGGCCGCAGCGGCGCCATCCTGGCGCCGATCGTGATCGGTGCCCTGGTGGGCATGGCGCTGCCGCTACAGCAGAACTTCATGGCGATCGCGGTGCCGGCGGTGATCGCCGTGGTGGCGGTGCTGCTGATCGATCACCGGCGCTCGGCCTCGGCCATGCATGCGGGTGGCGAAGCCGCGCAGCCCGCCGCGCACGCGCCGGCGCTGGCGCAGGCCGGGCGCTCCGCTTAGGGCATGCCCGTCACGACGCGGTCTTCGCCTCCTGATAGGCCGCGTACAGGCGCTTGAACACCGGCCCCGGCACGCCCGTACCGACGGTCTTGCCGTCGATGCGCACCACGGGCAGGACCTCCTTGCTGGCCGAGGTCAGCAGGACTTCGTCCGCCGCCATCACTTCATCGAACGTGATGCGGCGGGCCTCCAGCGAGATATCCAGCGCCGCGCATAGCTCTTCCATCCAGCCGTAGCGGATGCCTTCGAGGATCAGGTTGTCCTTCGGCGGCGCCGCGACGCGGCCCTTGCGGACGATCCACACATTGGAGGCGGAAGCCTCGGTCAGGAAGCCGTCGCGGAACTGGATGCTCTCGGTGGCGCCGTGCTCCACCGCGTTCTGCGCCGCCAGCACATTGCCCAGCAGCGAGGTGGACTTGACCTGGCAATGCAGCCAGCGCTTGTCCTCCTGCGTCACGCACGACACGCCCTGCTCGCGCATCTGGGCCGACGGCGGCGTCATCGGGTTGGTCATGATCAGCACGGTGGGCGTCACCTCCTTCGGGAAGGCATGGGTGCGCCGCGCCACGCCGCGCGTGACCTGGATGTAGATCATCTGGTCGGACAGGCCGTTGGCCTTGACCACGCGGTCGATCAGGGCGATCCACTCGGCATCGGTGTGCGGGTTGGGAATGCCGATGGTTTCCTGGCTGCGGGCCAGCCGCGCCAGGTGCTGCGGCAGGCGGAAGGGCTTGCCGTTGTAGATGGGCACGACTTCATACACGCCGTCGCCAAAGATAAAGCCTCGGTCCAGCACGGGAATGCGGGCTTCGGACAGGGGCGTGAGTTCGCCGTTGAGGTAGACAATGTCTTCGTTCATGGGGGCAGGCTTCGGGCAGGTTCCAGCGTGGATGGGGTGCGATGCGCGCATCGAGCACAAGCAGCGCATGGGGGCATTCTTCCACAAGCCGCATCGCCTGGTTATGCAAAATAGGCATGAGCTGCTTCCAGCCCGCTTCCACGGCGGCCGTGTGCTTTCTGCCTCACCGTGGCCCGCACGCCATCCTTGATCCCGCCGCAAGAATCATTTGCCGGCCGCGGGGTTTTTGCAAAGCCCGCCCGTCCCGATAATCGCTTCATCCAACCGATATCCGACGAGCGAGGCAACCATGCTGTTCACCCCCTACACCTTTGGCGACATCACCACGCGCAACCGCATCGTGATGCCGCCGATGACCCGTTCGCGCGCTGCCGCGGGCGATGTGGCAACGGACCTGATGGCCGAGTACTACGCGCAGCGCGCCGGCGCCGGCCTGATCATTTCCGAAGGCACGCAGATCAGCCGGCAAGGGCAGGGCTATGCCTGGACGCCCGGCATCTATACCGACGCGCAGGTACGCGGCTGGCGCAAGGTGACCGACGCGGTGCATGCCGCGGGCGGCAAGATCTTCGCGCAGCTCTGGCACGTGGGCCGCGTCTCCCACAACTCGCTCCAGCCCGGCGAGGCCGCGCCGGTGTCGTCGTCCGCGCTGGTGGCCGAAGGCGTGAAAGTGTTCGTCGACGCCAGCGGCCAGGGCCCGCAGGGCGGCGTGGGCGAGATGATCCAGCACTCGGCGCCGCGCGCGCTGTCGATCGACGAGATCCCCGGCATCGTGGCCGACTACGCGAACGCTGCGCGCAATGCCCTGGCGGCCGGCTTCGACGGTGTCGAGCTGCATGGCGCCAACGGCTACCTGATCAACCAGTTCATCGACTCGCAGGCCAACGCCCGCACCGACGCCTACGGCGGCTCGCTGGCCAACCGCCTGCGCTTGCTCAAGGAAGTGGCGCAGGCCGTGACCGACGTGGTCGGCAAGGACCGCATCGGCGTGCGCCTGGCGCCGCTGACCACGCTGCAGGGCGCGGTGGACGACACGCCACAAGCCACCTACCTGGCCGCCGCGCACGCGCTCGGCCAGATCGGCGTGGGCTATATCCATATCGCCGAGGCCGACTGGGAGGATGCGCCCGTCATGCCAGCCGCCTTCAAGGAAGCGCTGCGCGCGATCTATCCCGGCACCCTGATCTACTCCGGCAACTACACCGGGCCGCGTGCGCAGGAAGCGCTCGCCAGGGGCTGGGCCGACCTGGTCGGCTTCGGGCGCGCGTTCATCGCCAATCCGGACCTGCCCTACCGCCTGCAGCACGACCTGCCGCTCAACGCCGGCGACCGCGCCAAGTACTTCGGTGGCGGCGAGGCGGGCTACACCGATTACCCGAGGCACGCCAGCAACGCCGCGCCCCAGGCCGATGCCGCATAACCCCGCCGCGATGGAGAACGCCATGCACAGCGCACTGGACAAACTGACGGCGGGCGGCTTCAGCGTCGGCTTGGAACTGCCGCTGGACAACGACTGGTCGCCCGCCGGCGAACTCGCCCGACGCCAGGCCGGCCGCCTTCCCGGCGAGCCCGACCTGGCACGCCATGGCGAACTCGCCAGGCGCGCCGACCGGCTGGGCTTTCGCGCGCTGTGGGTGCGCGACGTCCCGCTGTACGACCCGCAGTTCGGCGACGCCGCGCAGGTCTTCGAGACCTTCAGCTACCTGGGCTACCTGGCCGGCGTGACCGAGCGCATCCTGCTCGGCACCGCCGCGGTGGTACTACCCCTGCGCGAGCCGATGCTGACGCTGAAATCCGCCGCCACCGTGAACCACCTCAGCAACGGCCGGCTGCTGCTCGGCGTCGCCAGCGGCGACCGCCCGGTCGAATACCCGGTCTTCGGCCGCGACTTCGCGCGCCGCGGCGAAGCGTTCCGCGAGCAGGTGGCGCTGCTGCGCGATGCCGGCGCGGCACGCCTGCCCGAAGGCGTGCGCATGCTGCCGCGCCTGGACGCACCGCTGCCGCTGCTGGTGGCCGGGCTCGCGCAGCAATCGCCTGCCTGGGTCGGCGAGCACATGGATGGCTGGCTGGCCTACCCCGGCACGCCCGAGGACCACGCGCGCCGCAGCGCAATGTGGCGCGGCGCGGCCGGCGCCAAACCCTATGTCAGCTTTATCCACCTGGACCTGCTGGACGATCCCGATGCGCCGATCCGCCGTCACCGCTTTGGCGCGGCGGTCGGGCGCAAGGGGCTGGTTGCCGAGCTGGAGGCCATGCGCGCGGCAGGCGCCGCGCATATCGGCCTGCACTTTCGCCGCAGTCACCGGCCAGTGGGCGAAGCGATGGAGGAAATCGCGGCGCATGTGCTGCCGCATTTCCATGGCGATGCGCAGACCGCCGGGAATGCGCCGCAAGGCGCGCTGGCGGCCTGAGCCCGGGGATGCCAGGCGGCAAGCAAAATCTGCCGCGGCTTGTCTTCGCCGGCCCCTCTCCCGTTCCACGCGAGAGGGGAAAAAAACCGTCGCGGGCGAGCCGTGCGGAAAGCGATTCCGCAATCCTTTTCCGCCGCACCGGCTAGTCGCGCGCGCGGCTCCCGCCAATACTGCCTCCATGGCATCCGCCGCCCCCGCCCGACACCCTCACCAGGAATCCATCATGCAAACGAATCCCGCCCCGCAAGCTGCGCCATCCGCGCCACTGACCATCATCGCCCACGTGCGCGCCAAGCCCGGCACGCAGGCGCGCCTGCTCGCCGCGCAAGTCGGTCTGGTGGCCGCGGCAAGGCAGCATCGCGGCTGCCTGCGCTATGAGCTGCACCAGTCCAATACCGAAGAGGGCTTCGTCATCTTCGTCGAGCAATGGGCATCGGCCGCGCAATGGCGCGATCACATGGAGAGCCCTTACATGAATGCGTTCCGCAGCGCGGCCGGCGATTGCATCGGCGAATTCTCGCTGTACGAGATGCACGCTGCAGCGTAAGCGGCCGGCTATCCCGCGCCCGGCGCGCCGCGCCGACGCGCTCCACCAGGAAATCGATAAAGACCCGCACGCGTTGCGGCATATGCCGCTGGTTGCTGAAGATCGCGTGGACCTCTTCCTTGTCGCCCGGGTTGAAATCCTCCAGCAGGGGCACCAGCCGCCCCGCCTCGATATCCCTGGCCACGTGGAACATGCCCAGCCGGCTGATGCCCAGTCCATCCAGCGTGAGCTGGCGCATGGTCTCGCCGTTGTTGGCCAGCAGGTCGCCGCGCACCGGCATGTAGACGGTCTGCTTGTCGATCGAGAACGGCCACTCGTCCACCGAGCGCCGGAAATTGAAATTCAGGCAGTTGTGCTGCGCAAGCGCCTGTGGCGCGTGCGGCACGCCGTGGGCCGCCACATAGGCAGGCGCGGCCACCACCACGCGCCGGCTTTCCCCCAGGATGCGCGCGCGAAAGCTGGCGTCGGCCAGCGGGCCCATGCGGATCGCCACGTCGATCCGCTCTCGGCGCAGGTCCACCAGTTCGTCCGTGAGCGAGATGTCCAGCGTGATGCCCGGGTAGCGCCGGCGGAACTCGGGCAACAGCGGCAGCAGCTGGTGCGTGCCCAGCGGCAGCGAGGCATTCACGCGCAGCACGCCGTGCGGCGCCGCCGAGCCCTGCGCGAGATCCTGCCTATGCCGATGCGGAACGCAAGTTCATGAACGAGAACCGGCCGTCCTCGCTGATCCTGCGCCTGGCCAAGCCCGCCGAAGTCGCCAGTGTCGTCGCCTTCCTCGCCAGCGAGCGCGCCGCCGTTGTCAACGGCGCGGCGATCCGGGCCGAGGGCGGCACCGTGCAGACCATCGCCTGATGGCCGCGCGCCCGGCGCCGGCAAGACAACGCGCGCCGCCGGATATTGCCGGCGGCGCGCGTGATGCAAGCCGGGGCGAACCCCGGCAAGCGCTGGCTTCAGTCCCAGGCCGGTGCCAGGCCATCCGGGCTGGTGAGGCGCTCGCCGCGGTCCAGCGCGGCGATGGCGGCCATGTCGGCATCGCTCAGGCGCACCGCCGGCGCACCCAGGTTACCCTGCAGGTTGGCGCGCCTGGTGGACGACGGGATCACCGCGTAGCCGAGCTGCATGGCCCAGGCCAGCACCACTTGCGCGGCAGTCGCGCCCAGGCGCCCGGCGATCCCCAGGATCACCGGATCCTGCAGCGCGCGGCCGTAGCCCAGCGTCATGTACGACGTGACGTGGATGCCCTGGCTGCGCGCGAACTCCACCACCTTGCGGTTCTGCAGGAAGGGGTGCAACTCGACCTGGTTGGTGGCGATCGCCTGCGCGCCAACGGCGTCGATCGCCTCGCGCATCAGCGCGATATTGAAGTTGGAGACACCGATCTGGCGGGTCAGGCCCTGTTCGCGGGCCTCGGCCAGCGCAGTCATGAACTCCGCCACCGGCACCGCGCCGCCGGGCGACGGCCAGTGGATCAGGGTCAGGTCGACATGGTCGGTGCGCAGCTTGGCCAGGCTCTGCCTGAGGCTGGGCACCAGCTTGTCGCGCGAGAGGTTCTCGACCCAGATCTTGGTGGTGAGGAACAGCCCGGCGCGCGCCACGCCGCTCTCGGCGATGGCCTGGCCGACTTCGGCCTCGTTGCCGTAGATCTGCGCGGTGTCGATGGCACGGTAGCCGACCTCGAGGCCGTTGCGCACGGAGTCGATGACGGTCTGGCCTTGCAGGCGGAAGGTGCCGAGGCCGAGTGCGGGAATGCTCATGGTTCTTTCCATTGTCAGAGGGTTGACAGCCGGGGCTGACGGCAGCCCGGCCGCGAAGGGTTCAGGATGGATTGCGGGACTGGCGGCAATCGCCCCGCGCCGCTCAGTCGAGCGGCATCGCGTTTTCGATCCAGCCGGTCACCGAGCCATGCGCGGGTTGCCAGCCAAGCTCGGCCCGCGCGCGGCGGGCGCGCACGCGGCTGTTGGAGCCGAAGGAGTAGCGTGCGGGCCCTTCGCCCCAGACCGGCGCGGCCTCGGCCACGGACCACGACTGCACCGGCCCGAGCCCGAGGCGCCGCGCGATGGCCGCGCCGATCTCGGCATAGGACGCCTCGCCGTTCTCGACGAAGTAGAAGGCGCCGGCCGGTGCGTGCTCCAGCGCCAGCGCGTAGAGCGCGACGGCGTCGTCGATATGCACGTTGGACCAGCGGTTCACGCCCGCCCCGACCACACGCACCACGCCGCTGCGCCGCGCCTGCGCCACCAGCGGCGGAATCTGCACACTGTGCGGATGCAGCCCGGCGCCGGTGCCGTAGATCATGCTGTTGCACAACACAGCGCTGCGCACGCCGTGCGCGGCCGCGTCCAGCACCATCTGGTCGATGGCATGGCGTGCCTGCTTGCCGGGCTCCACCACCAGCGGCGTGTCTTCGTCGAAGATGTGCCCGGACACGGCATTGCCGCCGACATCGTCGCCGATCACGCTGGAGCCACTGGTGTGCAGGAAGGGCTTGCCCGAGCCGAGCAGCCCGGCCAGCAGCGCCTCCACGGCACCGCGGTGGTCGCTGCTGGCGGTGTTGATGACGGCATCCGCCCGCGCGGCTTCGCGCGTCAGCAGGGCCGCGTCGTCCAGCGTGCCGGCCACGGGCACGATGCCGCGCCCGGCAAACAGCCCTGCCTGGGCCGGATTGCGCACCAGGCCGCGCACGGCGTGGCCATCGGCGAGCAGGCGCGCGGCCACCGAGCCCCCGATAAACCCCGCGGCGCCGGTAATGAAGACTTGCATGGGAAGGCTCCTTGTGGCCGGAACGACTGCCGGCCCTTGTACATGGCCAGAGTATCCCCGCTCCCCGCCGGCGGAATAACCGGCCCGCGTGCAGAAGATAATTGATTCCGGCGCAAGAATCGGCCAGGGCGGCGGGAGCCGCGCCACCGCGCTCTCACGCGCCTGGGCGAAAAGGCCGGCGGATCGGCTGCGCGGGGCGGGGCACGGGCAGCCGGCAATGCCGCGTGCCCGCGCGTTGTCGCCCCCGCGCGACGCGAGCCACCCGCAGGCGCGGCGCGGCTCTATAATCCGCGCACCCTGCCAATCATGGCCATCGCCCGGCCAATCACTGCCCTCATGCTCAAGGAAACAGCGGAAGCCCGCCCGACACGCCGCTACGTCGAGAAGCGCGAGGCGATCCTCGACGCCGCCGCGCGGCTGTTCAACCGCAAGGGCCTGCGCGGCGCCACGCTTTCGGACGTGGCGCAGGAAGTCGGGCTGAGCACCAACAGCATCACCTACTACTACCGCAAGAAGGAAGACCTTGTGGTGGCCTGCCTGCTGCGCACCATCGACGAGATTGCGGGCATCGCCGACGCCACCGCGGACGAGCCCCTGCCGCAGGAGCGCGTGCGCCGCTTCATCACGCTGTTCTTCGCGCGGCTGGCCCGCACTGCCACCGGCGAGCGTCCGGAGCTGATGAGCTTCCGCGAGATCCGCGCGCTGCCCGAAAGCCATGCCGAGGTGGCCTTCGCGGCCTATACGGATATGTTCCGCCGCATCCGCAAGCTGCTGCGGGACGCTGCCCCGCGCGACGCGGCCGAGCGCAACACGCGCAGCGCCGCCGCCCACCTGCTGCTGTCGCTGACCAGCGGCGCCATGACGTGGCTGGAGCGCTACGAGCCGCAGGACTATCCCAAGGTGGCGGACACGGTGGTGGACATCCTGCTCAACGGCTTTGCCGCGGCGCGGTCGCGCTGGGATGCGGGCGTGGCAGCGCCGCTGCCGCCCGGGCCCGATCCGCAGGAAAGCACGCAGGAAGCCTTCCTGCGCGCCGCCACCGACCTGCTCAACGAACTCGGCTACCGCGGCGCCTCGGCGGACCGCATCTCGGCGCGGCTCAACCTCACCAAAGGCTCGTTCTACCACCACAACGAGAACAAGGACGACCTGATCTCCGCCTGCTTCGACCGCATGTTCGCCGTCATCCGCGATACGCAGGCGCGCGTGGAAGCAGGCCCGGGCAGCGGCTGGGACAAGCTGTGCGCGGTCGCCCGCGCCCTGGTCGGCTACCAGTTCTCCGGGCAGGGGCCGCTGCTGCGGCTGACCATCTACGGTGCGCTGCCCGAGGACATGCGCAAGGAAAAGATGCTCGTCATGAGCCGCCTTTCCACGCGCTTCGTGCGCTTCCTGGTGCTGGGCATGCAGGACGGCTCGATCCGGCCGCTGGATCAGTCGATCGCATCGCTGCAGGTCAACGGCATGATCAACGCGGCGGTGGAATTGCGGCGCTGGGTGCCGGATGCGTCGGGCGAGAATGCCGCCGACCTCTTCATCCGGCCCCTCTTCATGGGCATCTTCTCGGGCCGCTGAGCGTTGCCCGGGGCGGCGCTAGTCTTCCAGGTGGCAGGCCACCATCTGCCCGCCGCCGCGGTCCCGCAAGACGGGATCTTCCGTGCCGCAGCGGGCCATCGCGCGCGGGCAGCGCGGATGGAAGCGGCATCCCGCCGGCGGGTTCAGCGGGCTCGGCACTTCGCCGCGCAGCACGATGCGCTCACGCTTCGCTTCGGCTTCCACGCTGGCCACCGGCACCGCGGACAGCAGCGCCTGCGTATAGGGATGCCGGGGGTTGGCGTACAGCTCGTCGCGCCCGGCGATCTCCACGATGCGCCCCAGGTACATCACCGCGATGCGGTCGCTGATATGGCGCACCACCGCGAGGTCATGCGCGATGAAGACATAGGTCAGGCCCAGGCGCCGCTGCAGCTCCATGAACACATTGACCACCTGCGCCTGGATCGAGACGTCCAGCGCGGAGACCGGCTCGTCGCAGACGATCAGGCTGGGTTCCACCGCCAGCGCGCGCGCGATGCCCACGCGCTGGCGCTGCCCGCCGGAAAACTCATGCGGGTAGCGGTCGGCCATATAGGGCAGCAGGCCGACCATCTCCAGCAATGACGCAACCCGCGCGCGACAGCATTCGCGGTCGCGCGCCATGCCGTGCACCTCGAGCGGCTCGCCGATGATATCGCGCACCTTCATGCGCGGGTTGAGCGAGCCGAACGGATCCTGGTAGACCATCTGCACGCTGCGACGAAAATGTTTCTCCTGCGCCTTGCCGAAGCTGGCGAAGTCCTCGCCTTCGAAGGTGATGCGACCGCTGCTGGCGGCAAGCATCTTGATGATGGCGAGCCCCGTGGTGGATTTCCCGCACCCGCTCTCGCCCACCAGGCCCAGCGTCTCGCCGCGCCTGAGCGCGAACGAGACGCCGTCGACAGCCTTCACCGAGCCGACCTGGCGCTTGACGAACGCACCCCTGGTCACAGGGAAATGGACCTTCAGGTTCTCGACGCGCAGGATCTCGTCGCCGCGGCGGGCGGCCGCGCGCGTGGCATTGCCGGCACCGGCGGCGCTGGTATCAGTCATGGTCATGGAGGAAGCACGCCTTGAGGTGACTGTGGTTCGAGCGTACGGGCTGCAGCGCCGGGCGCGAGACGCCGCAGCGCTGGGCGGCCAGCCGGCAGCGCGGCATGAAGGCGCAGCCCGGCGGCAGCGCGGTGAGGTCCGGCGGCTGGCCGTCGATCGGCACCAGCGGCTGGCGGGTATCGCCGTCGATCCGTGGCACCGACGCCATCAGGCCGCGTGTGTACGGGTGCGCCGGCCGCGCGTACAGGTCGCGCGCGGAGGCGGTCTCGACCATGCGGCCGCCGTACATCACGGCGACGCGGTCGGCATAGCGCGCCACCACGCCGAGGTCGTGCGTGATCAGGATCAGCGCGGTGTCCGAGCTGGCGGCCAGCGCCTTGAGCAGGTCCAGGATCTGGGCCTGCACCGTCACGTCGAGCGCGGTGGTGGGTTCGTCGGCGATGATCAGCTGCGGCTTGCAGGCCAGCGCCATGGCGATCATGGCGCGCTGGCGCATGCCCCCGGAGAACTGATGGGGATAGGCACCCAGGCGGCTCTGCGGCTCGGGGATCTGCACCTTGGCGAGCAGCTCGCCGGCAATGCCGAGCGCGGTCTTCCACGGCATGCCCTGGTGCAGGTTGACCGGCTCCGCGATCTGTTTTCCCACGGTGAGCGCGGGATTGAGCGAGGACATCGGCTCCTGGAAGATCATCGCGATGCGGTTGCCGCGGATGGCACGCATGCGCGCGGCGCTGAGCTTGAGCAGATCCTGCCCGTCGAACAGGATCTCGCCGGACTCGATGCGGCCGGCCGGCCTGGGGATCAGCCCCAGGATGGACAGGGCCGTGACGCTCTTGCCCGAGCCGGATTCGCCGACGATGGCCAGCGTCTCGCCGGGCGCCACGCCGAACGAGACCTGGTCCACCGCGGTGACCACGCCGCGGTCGGTACGGAAACGCGTGGTCAGCTTGTTCACCTGCAGGATCGGCTGCGTCATGCGGGCCTCCATGAAGTGGCTTCGGTGGCGCGGGACCGGCGTTGCGCCGGCGGCCCGCGCGTTGGCATCGCGGGACGAACCGGCCTCAGAACCCCATCTTCTTCTTCATGTCCTGGTCGATCCACATGCGCGCGTAGATCGGGCCGGGACGCACCGCGCCGGCGCGCAGCTCGCCGTTGTAGTTCTTCACCCAGGGCCACCACGCGGTGTACTGGTAGGGCGTGGGCAGCCAGATATACGGCGCATCGGCCAGCACGTCGCGCGTGAGCGCGCGCAGCGCTTCCTGGCGGCGCCCGAGGTCGCGCATCTGGAACGCCTCGCCTACGCGCTGCTCGTACTTCGGGTTGCCCCACTGCGCTGCGTTCCAGACCTGGCCCAGCACGAAGCTCTTGCGGATCGTGGTGGTCGGGTTGGTGTGGCCGTTGCTCATCAGGTAGCCGGGCGCGTTGGTCCTGGTGGTCATGGCCGAGAGGAAGGCGCCGTACTCCATCGGCTGGATCTCGATCTTCACACCCACCTGCTCCAGGTAGGCGCCGATCAGCGGTAGCAGCTCCAGGTGGTCCGGCTGGCAGGCGCACACCTGCACCTTGAAGGTGAAGCCCTTCGGGTAACCGGCCTCGGCCAGCAGCTTGCGCGCCTTGTCCGGGTTGTAGGTGTAGAGCTCCTTGACCGAGTCCGGCATGGCGCTGAGCGGCTCGAAATAGCCTGCGTACTCCGGGTGCTGCGGATAAGCGAACAGCTCGGCGTTGCCGCCGTAGAACTGCTTGACGATCTCCTCCTTGTTGACCGCCATGTTCAGCGCGCGCCGCACGCGCAGGTCGGTAAACGGCTTGGTATCGACGCGCAGCGCCAGGTACTGCCCGTTGGTGGACAACCAGCGAGACCACTTCAGCGCGGGCGCGTTCTTCTTGAGTTCATCCACCGCGCTCCAGCCGATGTTCTCCAGCACGTCGATCTTGCCGGTGCGCAGCATGGTGTTGCGGGTGCCCTCGTCCTTGACCGTGCGCAGCACCACCTTGTCGACGAAAGGCAGCTTGTAGTCCTTGCCGCCGATCTTGTCGCTGTCCCAGTACAGGGTGTTCTTCGCATAGGTGGTGGCATTGCCCTGCACGAAGTTGCTCAGCACGAAGGGCCCGCTGCCGTTGACGTTCTTCCAGTTGCCGGCGCCGGCCGTCGCCACTTCCTTGGGCATCACGCCGGAGTAGTAGCCCCAGCCGAAGCGGTAGTCCCACTCGGCGTTGAACTCCTTGAAGCGGAACATGACCGTGTACTTGTCGGTCGCCTCGACCTTGGAGAGGTGGTCGTAGTAGGTCGGGATCTTCTTGGCGCTGCTGTTCTGGCGGCCATAGCTGTAGACCACGTCCTCCGCGGTCAGCTCGCGCTCGGCCATCACGCCGGGCTTGGCGGGAAACTTCACGCCCTTGCGCAGTCTGACTTCCAGCGTCAGCGGATCGAGCCATTTCCAGCTCTCGGCAAGCTCGCCGCGGATGGCATCCTCGGGCAGCCAGGCATCGGCATGGAAGGCGTACTTGCCGCCGTTGCGCTTCGCCTTGGAGAGGTCGGCCACGAACAGCTGCTCGTAGACCTGGCCGGTATCGTAGTTCTGCTTCCAGTTCCAGTCCGCCAGGTCCCAGGACAGGGCCGAGATGGTCGGGTACATCGAGCCGATTTCGAGATTGCCGCCATACTTCGGCGCTTCGGCCTGCGCGCATGCGCCGCCCGCTGCCAGCGCCAGCGCCATGCCTGCGGCCAGCAAGGCTGCCGTTCCGTTCGAGCCAGTTCTGTTCAAACCGCGTCCCTCCGTCTTTGGTCTCGTCAAGTGGGCCGCGCGTGCCGTCGGCTCGCGCGCCGGATCCTCCCGGGCCTGGCGTCATGGCGCCGGCCTCTGCTTGGTCTTCCTGCGGCGGCGCGCTTACCGGGATCCGCGCATGCGCGGATCGAGCAGGTCTCGCAGGGCATCGCCATAGACATTGATGGCGTAGACCACCACCGTGAGACACACGCCTGGCGCCAGCGCCAGCCACGGCCCCTGGAACATGAAGGTGCGGCCGTTGCCCGACAGCATGCCGCCCCAGGTCGGCGCGGGCGGCGGCACGCCGAGGCCCAGGAAAGACAGGCCGGACTCCGCCAGGATCGCGGTGCCCACGCGCGTGGTGAACAGCACGATGATGGGCGGCAGGACATTGGGCAGGATATGGCGCCACAGGATGCGCCCGGTGGACGCGCCCATCGAGCGGGCGGCATGCACGTACATGTTCTCGCGCACCGATACCACCGCGCTGCGGATGATGCGCGAGCCGCCCACCCCGAGCAGCAGGCCCAGCGTGCCGATGATCTGCCAGCTGCCGGGGCCGAGCACCGCGACCACCACGATCAGGATCACCAGGTCCGGAAAGCTCATCCACGCATCCACCATGCGCTGCACGATCATGTCGAACTTGCCGCCGAGATAGCCGCTCAGGATGCCCACCAGCACCGAGATCGCGGTGGCCAGCGTGGCCGCCGACAGCCCGATGATCACCGAGAGCCGCGCGCCGTAGAGGCAGCGCGAGAGCATGTCGCGGCCGAGGTTGTCGGTGCCGAAGGGATGGGCCCACGATGGCGGCTGCAGCCGCTTCATCATGCTGATCTCGTTGACGCCGTATGGCGCCAGCCAGCCGGCGAAGATGCCGCAGAACAGGAAGACCAGGCAGATCACCGCGCCGGCCGCGCCAAGCGGCTTCTCGCGGAACAGGCGCCCGGCCAGCGCGATGGCGGCAGGCGCGCGGCGCCCGGGTGCGGGCCGCGCGGCTTGCGCCGGCTCGATTGCGGGCGCGTTGGCGACTGGAGGGGCCATCAGCGGTGCCTCACTTTCGGATCGAACAGCCCGTAGCTCAGGTCCACGAGCAGGTTGATGAGCATCACGGCAACGCCGACCACCAGGAACACGCCGGTGATCACGGGGTAGTCGCGCTGGTTGACGGCATCGAGCAGCAGCAGGCCCATGCCCGGCAGCACGAAGATCTGCTCGATCACGACCGCGCCGCCGATCAGCAGCGGCGCTTGCAGGCCGATCAGGGTCACCACGGGGATCAGCGCATTGCGCAGCGCATGGCGCAGGATCACCAGCCGCTCGTCCAGCCCCTTGGCCCAGGCGGTGCGGATGTAGTCCTGGCGCAGCACCTCCAGCATCATGGTCCGGGTCATGCGCATGGTGATGGCCGACAGCGCCATGCCCAGGATGACGGCAGGCACCAGCATGTTGACGACATGCTGCAGCGGGTTCTCGAGGAAAGGCACGTAGCGCACCTCGGGCGACCAGCCCCACCAGACCGAGGGAAATACCATCACCATGGTGCCCAGCCAGAAGCTCGGCACCGCCAGCATCAGGATGGAGAAGGAACGCGCCACGTAGTCGGCCGCGGTGTCCTGCCGGATCGCCGACAGCACGCCGATCGGCAGCGCCACCGACAGCGCCACGATCAGCGCCATCACGCCCAGCGAGAAGGTGGCGGGCATGCGCGCCAGCACCATCTTCAGCACCGGCTCGCCCTGCCACAGCGAATGGCCGAGATCGCCGTGCAGCACGATATTGCCGGCCCAGTGCAGGTACTGGCGCCACATCGGCTGGTCCAGGCCCAGCAGGCGGACCAGGTCCTCGCGGCTCTTGGTGTCGGCGCTGATGTCGTTCTGGCTCAGCATCAGGTCCACCACATCGCCCGGCACCATGCGCACGATCACGAAGACGATCAGGCTGGCGAACAGCAGCGTGGGAATCAGCGCCATCACGCGGCGTGCGATGTAGGCGTTCATGATGTCCGCGCCCCGGCTGCCGCCGATCTCGGGCGCACCGCCCCGACAGAAGATACCGCAATCACGATAACGATTTCCGCGCCGACCATTCCGTCTCCTGTCCGGTGCTTCGTGTGATCATCGACTCCAATCGCGCCTGCGTCATCTGATGGCTTAATCAAGCGATATTCGCGTATTCGCCTTGCCTCCAGCCTTGGTCATGCGCTCTTCCATCTGGCGCCCTGCTCTTCTCGAAGATCGAGCAACCAGCATACTCAGAGTTCTAATTCATGACAACCAAAGCGGGCCCCGAATGTCTAGTGGATTTACCTAGGTCTGATGCGGGGCCAGGCGGCTGCTTGTGCGCTGCAAACCGGCAGCGCGAACGCCGGCAACGCACGAGCACGGGCCACGCCGCGCTCGCGCGCGGCGGCCCCGGGGGTGGCTGGATGGAGAGGAAGTTGCGCAGCGCGGCACGCGCCTGCGTACCGCGCCGCGCGCAAGGAGACGGCTAGTAGCCGCGCAGTACGGCCCAGCGCTGCGTATGGAAGTGGCTGTCGCCCAGCAGCGCCTGCGCCGCGCTCGCCCGCTTCATGTAGAAGCCGATCTCGAACTCATCGGTCATGCCCATGCCGCCGTGCATCTGCACGCCCTCCTGCACGGCCAGCAGCGCCGTGGTGCCGGCGCGCGCCTTGGCCGCCGACACCAGCGCCGCCGGCCCGGCGGGGGCTTCGTCCAGCTTCTGCTGGCTGCGCAGCACCAGCGCGCGCGTGATCTCGATCTCGCTGAACAGGTGCGCGGCGCGATGCTGCAGCGCCTGGAACTCACCGATGATCTTGCCGAACTGCTTGCGCTCCTTCAGGTACTGCACGGTACGCTCGAATGCCTCGTCGGCAATGCCCACAAGCTCGGAAGCCAGCGCCGCGCGCGCCAGGTCCAGCACCTGCCCGAGCGGCCCGGCGGCGGCGCCGACCGGGCCGAGCACGGCATCGTCGCCCACCCTCACGTCGCGCAACCGGATGCGCGCCGCATTGCGCGCATCCGCCATCACGGTGCGCTCGACCGAGACGCCCGCGCTGCCGCGCGGCACCAGGAACAGCGAGATGCCGTCGGCATCGTCGGTGCCGCCGGCGGTGCGCCCGGCCACGATCAGCGTATCGGCGACGTGCCCGTCGATGACGAACATCTTGTCGCCGTCCAGCACGAAGCCACCATCCTGGCGTGCCGCGCGCAATGCCTGCCGCTCGGGCCGGTGCGTGCCCTGCTCGTCGATGGCCAGCGCGGTCAGGTGCTTGCCCGCGGCAATGGCAGGCAGGTATTGCGCCTGCTGTGCCGCATTGCCGCAGCGCGAGATCAGCAGCGCGCCGAGCACCGCGGTGGAAAAGAACGGGGTGGGCGCCAGCGTGCGGCCAAGGGCCTCCATGATCACGCCCGCCTCCACCGCGCCGAGGCCGCTGCCGCCGAACTCTTCCGCCACCAGCACGCCGGCGAAGCCGAGTTCGGCAAAGCTGTGCCACAGGTCCGGCGAGAAGCCGGTCTCATCGCGCGTGTCGCGCAGCTTGCGCAGCGTGGAAACCGGCGCGCTCTCGCGCAGGAATGCCAGCGCGCTCTCGCGCAACATTTCCTGCGTCTGGTTCAGTACGATTGCCATGGGTTCGATCTCTCTGCGTGGATTCGGGGAAGCCTCAGGCGCCGGGCAAGCCGAGCAGGCGCTTGGCCACGATATTCAGCTGCACCTCGCTGGTACCGCCCTCGATCGAGTTGGCCTTGCTGCGCAGCCAACCGCGCGCGGTCGCGCCCTCCTGGCTGCGCTCGCTTTCCCACTCCAGCGCGGCGCTGCCGCCGATCGACATCAGCAGTTCGTAGCGTCGCTTGTTGAGCTCCGACCCGTAGTACTTCAGCACCGACGAGAACGCGGCAATGCCTTCGCCCTGGCGGGCGAGATCCATCGCGCGCTCCGCGGCCAGGCCGAAGGCGGCCTCGTCGATCTCGAAGGCGGCGATCTGCGCGCGCAGCATGGGCGCGTCGATCTCGCCGCCCGCGTTGCGCCCGATCGTCTCGGCCGCCAGTTCGCCCAGCGGCTGGCGCACGCCGCGGCTGCCGATGCCGCTGATCATCTCGCGCTCGTGCGTGAGCAGGTACTTGGCGATGGCCCAGCCGCCGTTGGGCTCGCCCACCAGGTTGGCGCGCGGCACCACCACATCGTCGAAGAAGGTCTCGCAGAACGGGGACTTGCCGGAGATCAGCACGATGGGGCGCGTGGATACGCCCGGCGTCTCCATGTCGAACAGCAGGAAGCTGATACCCGTGTGCTTCTGCGCGGAGAAATCGGTGCGCACCAGGCAGAAGATCCAGTCCGCCTTGTCGGCATACGACGTCCAGATCTTCTGGCCGTTGACGACGAAATGATCGCCGCGGTCATCCGCACGGGTCTGCAGCGAGGCAAGGTCAGAACCCGCGTTGGGCTCCGAGTAGCCCTGGCACCAGCGGATCTCGCCGCGCGCGATCCTGGGCAGGTGCTCGCGCTTCTGCGCTTCCGAGCCGTACTTCAGCAAGGCCGGCCCGAGCATCCAGATACCGAAGCTCTGCAGCGGCACGCGGCAACCGAGCGCCTGCATTTCCTGGCGCAGCACCTTGGCCTGCTCGCGGCCCAGGCCCCCTCCACCGTATTCGCGCGGCCATTCCGGCACGGTCCAGCCCTTGTCCGCCATGCGCGCCAGCCACTGCCGCTGCGCCTCGGACTGGAACCTGAACTTGCGCCCGCCCCAGCAAATATCGTCGTCGTTGCGCACCGGCTGCCGCATTTCCTGCGGGCATTGCGCTTCCAGCCAGGCACGTACCTCCTGCCGGAAGGTTTCCAGGTCATCCACGCTTGTCTCCTGTCCTGTTCTTGGTTTTCTTGCCCGCTGCCCGCGGCACAGGCGCGGCTGGCGTAGCTGGTTTATATAATCCGCATCGGTCAACGTCAATACTCCATTTCCGAAACGGAGATAATCCCCCGCTTGCTGGCCATGACCGTCGTGCATGACGTCCCGCCCGCCTCGTGCATGATGTCGCCTGTCAAATCCGCAGTTTTTGCCGCGTTCTGCACAGCAGTACTGGAAGAATCCCGCGCATTTTTAGCGCTTGACCGGGGGTGACCCCGCCCTTCCCCGGCGCCGCTGTGATAGCATCGAAAAAACATACCAAAACCACGAAACCTGACCGGCGAACCATGTTCGCCGGGGCCGCGTGGAAGACGAGGAGACCGAGTGAAGGCTGAAGCCAACGGCACGCCGCCGGCTGCCGCCGTCATTGCGCCGCCCGCGCACGCCAGCTATCCGGGCGCCCGCGCGCCGGACCGCATGCGCACCGTCGACGCCGACGGCATCCGCATCGCCGTCTACGAATGGGGCGACGCAAGCGCAACCCCGGTGCTGCTGGTGCACGGCGCGATGGATTTCGCGCGCACCTTCGACGTGTTCGCGCCGCTGCTGGCGGACGCCGGCTACCGCGTGGTGTCCTACGACCACCGCGGCCACGGCGATTCCGAGCACACCGACATGTATAGCTGGGTCGCCGACGAACGCGACCTGCTCGCGGTGGCGGACTCGGTCACGCGGGAGCCCTTCGCGGTGATCGGCCACAGCAAGGGGGGGTCCCTGCTGGTGCATGCCATCCAGGCGCTGCCGCACCGCTTCACCCGCTTCGTGGCCATCGACGGGCTGCCCTTTCGCAATCCGCATGCGGACAGCGCGGTGCGAGAGAAGAAGTCGATGACCGCCGAGATCATCACGCACTGGCTGGACACGCGCCGCCGCAGCGCCACGCTGGCGCGCAAGCCCGGCACGCTGGAAGACCTGGCGCGCCGGCGCGCGCGCATGAACCCGCGCCTGTCCCATGACTGGCTGCGCTACCTTGCCGCGCTGGGCGCGCGCCAGGATGCCGGCGGCTGGCGCTGGAAGCTCGACCCGGTGATCGGCACCTCGGGCTTTGGCCCCATGCGCGCGCGCTGGATGACCGACCGGCTGCCCGGCTTTCCGGTGCCGATGCTGGCCATCTTCGGCACCGAGCGCGAGCCGATGGGCTGGGATGCCACCGCCGCCGACCTGGCGCCCTATTTCCCGCCGTCGACGCAGGTCCACGTGATGCGCGATACCGGGCACTTCATCCATATCGAGCAGCCGCACGAGACCGCGGCGCTGATCCTGGGCTTCCTGCGTCCATGAACACGCCCATCCGCCTGCGCCACAACCGCCTGCGGCTGGCACTGCATCCGCTCAAGGCCGGCGACGGCCCTTCGCTGCTGCTGCTGCACGGCCTGGGCGAGCGCTCGCCGCAGGCCTTGCCGCCCGAGTACGCGGCGTGGCCCGGCGCCGTGCATGCTCTCGACTTCACCGGACACGGCCAGTCGGACATCCCGCGCGGCGGCGGCTACAGTTGCGAGTTCCTGATGGCCGACGCCGATATCGCACTGGCCCACCTCGGCCCCTGCACCGTGGCCGGGCGCGGGCTGGGCGGCTATATCGCGCTGCTGCTGGCGGGCGCGCGGCCGCACGAGGTGCGTGGCGCGATCCTGCGCGACGGGCCAGGCCTGGCCGGCGGCGGCACGGCCGCGCGCAACCCATATATCCCGATCGTCGACACCGCGCGCAGCGGCCCGCCGGATCCCTACGCCATCGCCGACCTGGCCACCGACGTGCGCCCGCCCAGCTATGCGGCCAACTACGCCATGCTGGCGGCGCAGCACTCCGCCACGCCGCAACCGATCTCGATATGCACCAGCGAGCGGCCCGACTGGCTCAAGGCGGTGATCGACCTGCTCTCGCTGGAGAAGGCGGAGCTGGCGCAGGCGCTGCAGCGCTACGCATCGCTGCCCGCGCAGGCCGGGGGCGCGGCGGCATGAAAGCCGGCCTTGCCACCGAAGGCGCCGCCATGCCCGGCACGGTACAACACGATGCGTCCTCGGCCCACGCGCTGGCGGAAGACGATTTCCTCGCCCACGTGCGGTGCAACCTGCCGCGCAACGCCCAGGCCTACCTGATCCACGGCATGCTCGGCATGACCGGCTTCCGGCTGGTGACCGCGCCCACCTTCGTGCCCGCCTATATCTACCTGCTGTCCGGCTCCAAGCTGGTGGTGGGCTGCGTGCTGTCCGCACAGTACGCCGGCATGGCGCTGTCCTCCATCTGGGGCGCCACGCAGATCGAGCATCGCCAGCGCGTGATGCCGCTGATCTACCTGGTGGGCTGGATGGTGCGGCTGCAGATCCTCGGGCTGGCGCTGTCGGCCTTCCTGCTCTCCGGCGCCGGCGCGCTGGGCGCGGCGGCGGTGTTCCTGCTGCTGTTCGGCCTGTTCAACGGGGTGCAGAACGTCACCTTCAACTACCTGACGTCGAAGATCATCCCGCTGGAGCGGCGCGGCGCGCTCAGTGCCCTGCGCAACTTCCTCGGCGGGCTGATCGCCGCCGCCGTGGCCTACCTGGGCGGGCGCTACCTGGTGGGCGGCAATGTGTTCGGCAACGGCTACGCCACTACCTTCCTGTCCGCCTTCGTGCTCACCAGCCTGGGCATCTCGGCGCTGACGCGCATGCGCGAGCCGGTGCTGCACGACGTGCGCGCGCAGGCGGGCTTTCGCCAGCGCCTGCGCGAAGTGCCGGCCCTGCTGCGCGCGGACAAGCACTATGTGCGCTTCTTCGTGGCGCGCGCCCTGGTGGCGCTGAGCATGATGGCGGTGCCGTTCTACGCCATCTTCGTCGGCAGCCACCTGCCGCTGTCGGGCGCCACGCTGGGCTACCTGAGCATCGCCTACCTGCTGGCGCAGACCACCAGCAACCTGGCGTGGGGCCGCCTTGCCGACCGCCACGGCTACCGCCTGGTGTTCCTGTCCAGCATCGGCCTGTGGGCGGTGTCCACCGCGGCGCTGATGCTGTGCGACAGCCTGCCCGCCTTCTTGCTGGTGTTCTGCGGACTGGGCGCCGGCTTCGGCGGCTATTTCCCTTCCGCCGACAACTTCGCGCTCGAATTCGGCAACCGGCGCGACCGCCCGATGCTGCTCGCGGTCTCCGACACGGCCACCTTTGCCATGATGGCTTGCGGTCCGGTCCTTGGCGGGCTGCTGGCGCAGGGCGTGCGTTTTTCGCTGGTGTTCGTGGCCGCCATCGCCGTACTGGGCATGGCCTTCCTGCTCGCGCTGCGGGTGGAGGAACCACGCCGCCTGCCGCGGCCGCAGCGCGAGCCCAACGCATAGCCCGCCTGCGCGGGACATACCGGGATCTTCAGGAGACCTAATGGCGAACAAGACCTATCCGGAGTTCAGCACGCACTACCCGCTTGTGCTCACCACCATCATGAAGCGCCCGGTGCGGATGTACCCCGACCAGACCGGCGTGGTGTACCGCAACCATGTCAGCGGCGAGTATTTCCGTTTCACCTGGATGCAGTGGTACCGGCGCGTGGCGCGGCTGGCCAACGGCTTGCGCGGCCGGTTCAAGGTGCGGCCGGGCGTGCCGGGCGAGGCCGGCGACCGCATCGCCACCATGGCGCTCAATACGCACCGCCACCTGGAGCTGTACTACGGCGTGACGGGTGTCGGCGCCACGCTGCACCCGATCAATGTCCGGCTGT
Organism: Cupriavidus sp. 05T41; assembly: GCF_056396525.1. Classification (NCBI taxonomy): domain Bacteria; kingdom Pseudomonadati; phylum Pseudomonadota; class Betaproteobacteria; order Burkholderiales; family Burkholderiaceae; genus Cupriavidus; species Cupriavidus sp. 05T41. The sequence continues at coordinate 59,479 of NZ_JBFTLQ010000006.1, read as the reverse complement.
CGCCGCAGCATATCGTCTACACCATCCGGCATGCGCAGGACCGCGTGATCTTCGTCGACGATACGCTGATGCCCCTGCTCGAAGGCATCTACGAGCAGATCAGCGATGTGGTGGAAACAGTGGTCTACATGTCCGACAAGCCAGGCCTGCCGGACAGCCGCATCCCCGGCCTGATCAGCTACGAAGACCTGCTCGCCGGCCAGCCCGACACCATCGAATGGCCGGCGCTGCACGAAGACGTGAACGCCACGCTGTGCTACACGACCGGCACCACCGGCCAGCCCAAGGGCGCCACCTTCACGCATCGCCAGCTCTACCTGATGACGGTCCACATGATGGCGCAGACGGCCATCGCCAACACCCCGGAACAGGACATCGCCGACGGCCTGGGCACGCGCCTGGGCGAAGGCGCGGTGCCGCTGCTCAACACCCCGATGTTCCACGTGCACGGCTGGGGCCAGCCCTTCGTGGCGGTCTACAGCGCGCAGAAGATCGTGCTGCACGGCACCTTCACCGTGCAGGGCTTCTGCGAGCTGGTGCAGCGCGAGCGCGTGACCTCGGTGGGCATCGTCGCCACCATCGCGGCGATGTTGCTGGAGTACCCGGACCTGGGCAAGTACGACCTCAGCAGCCTGGTGCGCGTGAGCGTGGGCGGTGGCGCGCTGCCGCTGGGACTCAAGCGCAAGCTCGAGGCGCTGATCCCCACCTTCCGCATGAGTTCCGGCTATGGCATGACGGAAACCGCGCCCACCATCGTCAGCTCCTTTATCAAGAAGACCATGGTCCAGGAGGGCCGCGAGGCGACCGACGCCGTGCTGGTCAAGGCCGGCCTGCCGATCCTCGGCGTGGAAGTGGAGGTGGTCGACGGGCAAGGCAAGCCCGTGCCGCAGGACGACCAGACCGTGGGCGAGATCGTGGTACGCGCGCCGTGGGCCACCGAGCAGTATTTCCGCAATCCCGAGAAGAGCGCCGAGCTGTGGCAGGACGGCTGGCTGCACACCGGCGATATCGCCCGCGTCGATGCCGAGGGCTATATCACGGTTGCCGACCGCCTGAAGGACGTGATCCGCAGCGGCGCCGAGATGGTGCCCACCGTGCTGCTGGAAAACCTGATCGCCATGGCGGACTTCGTGCACGAGGCCACCGTGGTCGGCGTGCCCGATCCGGTGTGGGGCGAAAAGCCCATGGCGCTGGTGAGCGTGCGCACCGGGTTCGAGGCCACCGAGGAAAGCGTCATCGACTTCCTCAAGGTGCACGGCGTGGAGACCGGCAAGATCACCCGCTGGATGCTGCCCAAGCTGGTCGCCATCACGCGCGACATCCCCAAGACCAGCGTGGGCAAGTTCAACAAGAAGCAGATCCGCGACGATCTCGACAAATTCCTCGCCATTGCCAGGGACGTCTCGTCCCGGCATGGCTGAGCATTGATTCAAAACCAGACAGGAGACCACCCATGCGTGAAGCCGTCATCGTATCCACCGCGCGCACCCCGATCGGCAAGGCCCATCGCGGCGCGTTCAACAACACCCAGGCGCAGGAACTGGGCGCGCATGCCATCTCGCATGCGGTGCAGCGCGCCGGCATCGACCCCGCCGAGATCGCCGACGTGATCCTCGGCTGCGCCGTGCAGCAGGGCAGCAGCGGCGGCAACGTGGCGCGCCAGGCGCTGCTGCGCGCCGGCCTGCCGGTGACGGTGCCCGGCATGTCGCTGGACCGCCAGTGCGCCTCCGGCCTGATGGCCATCGCCACGGCCGCCAAGCAGATCATCGTGGACGGCATGCAGGTCGCCGTGGGCGGCGGGCTGGAGTCGATCTCGCTGGTGCAGAACGACAAGATCAACCGCTACCGCGCCGCCGACCCGCAACTGGTGCAGATGCTGCCGCAGATCTACATGACCATGCTGGAAACGGCCGAGATCGTGGCCGCGCGCTATGGCGTCTCGCGCGAGGCGCAGGATGCCTACGCCCTGCAATCGCAGCAGCGTACCGCCGCCGCGCAGGAAGCCGGCCGCTTCGATACCGAGATCGCGCCGATGAGCGCCACCATGCTGGTGACCGACAAGGAAAGCGGCGCGGTCAGCGAGAAACAGCTCACCCTGCGCAAGGACGAGGGCAACCGCCCGGGCACCACCCTGGCGGACCTGCAGGCGCTCAAGCCGGTCTTCAAGAACGGCCAGCGCGTGGCCCAGGGCGCCTTCATCACCGCCGGCAATGCCTCGCAGCTTTCCGACGGCGCCTCCGCCATGGTGCTGATGGAGGCAAAGGAGGCCGAACGCCGTGGCCTGCAGCCGCTGGGCGCCTACCGCGGCATGGCCGTGGCCGGCTGCGACCCGGACGAGATGGGCATCGGCCCGGTCTTCGCCATCCCCAGGCTGCTCAAGCAGCATGGCCTCTCAGTGAGCGACATCGGCCTGTGGGAACTCAATGAAGCCTTCGCCAGCCAGGTCCTGCATTGCCGCGACACGCTGGGCATTCCCGACGAACGCCTGAACGTCTCCGGCGGCGCGATCTCCATCGGCCATCCCTATGGCATGTCGGGCGCGCGCATGGCGGGCCACCTGCTGATCGAGGGCAAGCGCCGCGGCGCGAAGTTCGGCGTGGTGACGATGTGCATTGGCGGCGGCATGGGTGCCGCGGGCCTGTTCGAAATTTTCTGAAGCCGATTTTCCGAGCCACTTTCCGGGAGCCAACCCTCATGACAGCCATCAACGCCGTAGCCGATCTCGCCATCGAAGGCGAGATCGCCATCCTCACGCTCGACTCGCCCCCCGTCAACGCCCTGTCGGCGGCGGTGCGCGCGGGGCTGCGCGACGGCATCGCGCAGGCCGTGGCCAACTCCGCGGTCAAGGGCATCGTGCTGATCTGTGCGGGCAAGACCTTTATCGCCGGCGCCGACATCACCGAGTTCGGCAAGCCGCCGTCGGGCCCGGCGCTCGCCGAGGTGCAGGCCGCCATCGAGGACGCGCCCAAGCCCGTCGTGGCCGCCATTCACGGCACCGCCCTGGGTGGCGGGCTCGAAACGGCGCTGGTGTGCCACTATCGCGTGGCGGCCAGGACCGCAAAGTGCGGCCTGCCCGAAGTCAACCTCGGGCTGCTGCCCGGCGCGGGCGGCACGCAGCGCCTGCCGCGCATCGTGGGCGCCGCCAAGGCGCTCGAGATGGTGACCTCCGGCGCGCACATCGGCGCGGCCGAGGCGGCCGAAATGGGCCTGTTCGACCTGGTGACCGACGACGCCACGCTGCGCCAGGACGCCATCGCCTTCACCCGCCGCGTGATCGCCGAGGGGCGTGCGCTGCGCAAGGTGCGCGACCTCGACGAGAAGGTGCAGGCCGCGCGCGGCCAGCCGGAGCTGTTCGCCGAATTCCGCAAGGCCAATGCGCGCCGCTTCCGCGGCTTCGACGCGCCCGAGTACAACATCCGCTGCATCGAGGCGGCGGTCAACCTGCCGTTCGAAGAAGGCATGAAGGTGGAGCGCAAGCTCTTCCTGGAGTTGATGGGCGGCACCCAATCGGCTGCGCAGCGCTACTATTTCTTCGCCTCGCGCCAGGTATGGAACCTGCCTGACGTGCCGGCCGACACGCCGCTGATCCCGGTCAGGAAGATCGGCATCATCGGCGCGGGCACCATGGGCGGCGGCATCGCCATGAACTTCCTCAACGCCGGCTACCCCGTCACCATCGTGGAAACCGCGCAGGAAGCACTGGACCGCGGCCTGCGCACCATCCGCGCCAACTACGACAACACCGCGAAGAAAGGCCGCATCACCGCCACCGACGTCGACAAGCGCATGGCGCTGCTGACGCCGTCGCTGGACCTTGGCCAGCTCGCCGACGCCGACCTCATCATCGAAGCCGTGTTCGAGAACATGGAGGTGAAGAAGAACATCTTCGGCAAGCTCGACAAGATCGCAAAGCAGGGAGCCATCCTGGCGACGAACACGTCGGCGCTGGACGTCAACGAGATCGCCGGCGCCACCGCGCGCCCCGAGAGCGTGATCGGCCTGCACTTCTTCTCACCCGCCAACGTGATGAAGCTGCTCGAGGTCGTGCGCGGGGAGAAGACGGCCAAGCCCGTCATCCGCACCGCGATGGAGCTTGCCCGCAAGATCGGCAAGGTCGCCGCGCTGGTGGGCGTATGCCCGGGCTTTGTCGGCAACCGCATGCTGGCCCAGCGCCAGCGCGAGGCACAGAAACTGGTGCTGGAAGGCGCGCTGCCGTGGGATGTGGACCGCGTGCTCTACGACTTCGGTTTCCCGATGGGCCCGTTCGCCATGAGCGACCTGGCCGGCCTGGACCTGGGCTGGAGCCGCGAGGCATCGAGCAGCTCCACGCTGCGCGAGATCCTGTGCGAGATGGACCGGCGCGGCCAGAAGACCGGCGCCGGCTACTACGACTACGACGAGAAGCGCAACGCCGTGCCCTCGCCCAAGGTCGAGCAGATCATCCGCGCCTTCGCCGCGCAGCAGGGCAAGACCAGCCGCGAGGTGTCCCGGCAGGAGATCCTGGAGCGCTGCATCTACCCGATGATCAATGAAGGCGCCAAGATCCTGCAGGAAGGCAAGGCCATCCGCGCCTCCGACATCGACGTGGTGTGGGTGAACGGCTATGGCTGGCCGGTCTATCGCGGTGGCCCGATGTGCTATGCCGACACCATCGGGCTGGACAAGGTGCTGGCGGCCATGAAGCGCTTCGAGGCCAGCTTCGGTGCGGATTTCAAGCCCGCCAGGCTGCTCGAAGACCTGGTGGCGCAGGGCAAGTCGTTCCGCGACCTGAAATGACGACCTGAGGTAAGCCGGCTGCGGCCGGCCTCCCCACCGTTCGCGTTCAGAACCGGTGGCGCAAGCCCACCCCGAGGGTGTCCGCGTGCGCTTGCGCCGTCAGCCGGTCATAGAAGTACGCGGCGTACACGTCGGTGCGCCTCGACAGGTTGTAGTCATACGCCAGCCCGGCCGTGTTGCGGCGGAATTCGCCCGCGTTGCTGCTGGTCCTGGCGTAGGCATACGACACCAGCATGCTGCCGGCGCCGAGCGGGACCGACGCGCCGAGCTGCCCGTTGGCGTGCCGGATATCGCCGCTGGCGCTGTCGACGCCGGTCTTGATGTACTGGCCCTGCGCGAACAGCTTGACCACCTTGAAATCGTAGCTCAGCCCGCCCTGCACCGCATTTTGCCTGCCGAAGCCGGCCAGCGCCGCCGGCGCGGTGACATCGCCCGGCGCGCCGTTGAACTTCGCCTGCTGGAACGCCACCGTCGCCGCGAACGGCCCGTTGAAGTACAGGACGTTGCCGCCCCACTTGTTCTGGCCGCCGCTGCCGGGCTGCTCGCCGAAGGCATAGATCAGGTTGACCGTCAGCCCGGCCAGCACCGGGGTGGAGTAGACCACCGAGTTGCTCCAGCCGGAGTCTCCGATGATGCCGGGATCATAGAGCGCGCCGCTGCCCGCCGTCTTGTAGGTCTGGAAGATCGACGGCGCGAAGTTGTACGAGTCCACCAGCGGGTTGAACAGGATGGTGGAGAGAAAGTACGGCGTGGTGTTGCGGCCCAGCTTGAGCGTGCCATAGCTGTTGCTCTGCAGGCCTGCGAAGGCGTTGCGCGTGAACATCGGATCGGTATCGGAGCGGCCCGACTTGCCCGCATCGACGCGCAGGAAGCCGTTGAGATCGAAGATCGCCTTGAGGCCGCCACCGAGTTCCTCGCTGCCGCGCATGCCCCAGTACGAAGTCTGCATGCCGCCGGCGCCGAGCACGTAGGCGCGGTCGCCGCCGGCGGCGCGGGTGCTGCCGACAAAGCTGTCCACCTGCCCGTAGAGCGTGACGCCGGACTGCGCGTGCCCTGTGCCGGCCACGCAGAGCGTGCCGAACAGCAGCAGCGCTGCCTTGCTCCTGGCCATTGACGTTCTCTTCGCGATCTTCCGCATGTGTTTCCTCCTCGTCGTTGTTGTCTTTGCGTGTGGCTCTTGTGTGTCTCTTGCTTGTGGCTCTTGCTTGTTGTCCTGGCTTGCCTGGCCGCCGGCGTTGCCAGTGCCCTGCCCGCCGGCTGACGGCAAAAGGGGGCCCCGCCGCCTGCCTGCTGTGGCGGGCGGCCGGATGATTGCTCTGCGGGCGAAAGGCGCGGGCTAGGTCGGCAGCGTGCCGATGCCGCCGTGGTCCTGCGACCAGCGCACGGGGTCGTCGAGGAAGCGGCGCAGCTCGTCGAGGCTGCGCTGGCCGACATGCCCTGAGGCCTGCGCGGCATCGAGGATGTCGCGCCAGTCCGCGAGCGCATGCACCGTCACCTGCCATGGCGCGAGCGCCTGTGCGGTGGGGAAGGTGCCGTAGTCGAACAGCACGAAGATGTCCTTCACGGTGGCGCCGGCGGCGCCAAGCGCCGCGCAGAAGATGCGCTTGGAGCGGGCCGCCGCCATCATGTCGTCGACCAGCAGCACGCGGTCGCCCGCGGCCAGCAAGCCCTCGACCTGCGAAGCCGGGCCGAGGCCCCTGGCTTCCTTGCGCACGTACAGCAAGGGCAGGTCCAGCGTGTCGGCCACCCAGGCGGCGAAGGCAATGCCGCTGGATTCCGCGCCGGCGACGGCGTCGATGCCCTCCAGGCAATGGCGGTCCCGCAGCATTGCCAGGCCGCGCGCCACCAGTTCGCGCCGCAGGCGCGGAAAGGCGATCAGCCGGCGGCAATCGATATAGACCGGGCTGGCCCAGCCCGACGGCAGCCGGAACGGCTCGTCGGTGCGGAACTTCACGCAGCCGGCCTCCAGCAGGGCCTGGCCGACGGTGGCCGCGAGCCCGAGACGGGTTCGTAGTTCAGACATGGCTTGCTCCATTGCTTGCTACCGGGATCGGGCTTCCGGCTTGCCGGGTTGGCCGGCATCCGCCAGCCGCCATTGCAGTGTTTCGCCCGCCAGGAAGGGCCGGATCGCTCCGCCGTCCGGCAAGGCAATTGATTCCGGCGCACGGCCGGGCTCGCGCACGAAGGTGATGCTGCCCTCGTTCGGCGCCAGGCCGTAGAAGCGGCTGCCGTTCTCGCTGGCGAAGGCCTCGAAACGGTCAAGCGCGCCCTCCTCGCCGAACACGCCGAGATAGGCTTCGAGCGCCACCGGCGCGCTGAAGATGCCGGCGCAGCCGCACGCCGCCTCCTTGGCGGCGCGCACATGCGGGGCCGAGTCCGTGCCGAGGAAGAAGGCCGGCGAGCCCGATGTGGCGGCGCGCCGCAGGGCCAGCCGGTGCCGCTCGCGCTTGAGCACGGGCAGGCAATACAAGTGCGGCCGGAGCCCGCCCGCGAACATCGCATTGCGGCTGTACATCAGGTGCTGCGGGGTGATGGTGGCAGCCAGCCGCCCGCTGCCGTCGCGGCCGACGAACTCGGCGGCCTGCGCCGTGGTGATGTGCTCGAGCACCACCTTGAGGCGGGGAAAGCGCTGCAGCAGCGGCTTGAGCGTCTGTTCGATAAACACGGCTTCGCGGTCGAACACATCCACGGCGGGATCGGTGCTTTCGCCATGGACCAGCAGCGGCATGCCGATCTCCTGCATGGCGGCGAGCACCCCGGCCACGCGGGCGATCCCGGTCACGCCATGTTCCGAGTGCGTGGTGGCACCCGCGGGATACAGCTTGGCCGCGGCGAACACGCCTTCTGCGTAGCCGCGCCGCAGCTCGGCGGGGTCGGTGGCGTCGCAGAGGTAGCAGGTCATCAGCGGCGTGAAGCGCGCGCCGGCCGGCAGCGCGGCCACGATGCGCTCGCGGTAGGCATGGGCCGCGTCCACCGTGGTCACGGGCCGCTCCAGGTTTGGCATGACGATGGCGCGCGCAAACTGCCGCGCCGTATAGGGCAGCACCGCGCGCAGCGTGTCGCCGTCGCGCAGGTGCAGGTGCCAGTCGTCCGGGCGGCGGATGGTCAGGCGGCGGGGGTTCGGGATCATCTCGGGGGTCTCCTTCCGGTGTGCGGGGCGTGGCGCGTCAGAGGCGGGCGATGGTGCCTGCCAGCACCCCCACGCCGAGCATGAAGTCGTCCAGGTCCATGGCCTCGTCCGGGTTGTGCGAGCCGTGCTCGTTGCGGATGAACAGCATGCCGGTCGGGATGCCGGCATTGGCGAACAGGGACGCATCGTGCCCTGCTCCGCTGGCGACCATCTCGAACGGCGTGCCCTGCGCGCGGCACTGCTGCGCCAGCAACTCGGACAGGCCCGCATCCATCGTCGCCGGCGCGGAATCCACGCGGCGGTCGAAATCGAAGCGCACGCCGCGGTCGCGCGAGATGGCCTTGCACTCCGTGCGCATCAGCTGGTAGAAGCCTTCCAGCGTCTCCACGCTCTTGCTGCGCGCCTCGAAGCTGAAGCTCACCGTGCCCGGGATGCGCGAGACCGAATGCGCCTCCGGGCTGGTGGTGACCACGCCGGTGGTCACCACCAGGTCGATGCCGCGCTCGAGCAGCACGCGCCAGTGTTCGTCCAGGCGCACGATCAGCTCGGCCACGGCGAACATGGCGTCCTTGCGCAGCCAGCGCGGCACGGCGCCGGAATGCCCGGCCTCGCCGAGGCAGGCGATGCGGTTGTGGCGCACATTGCCGCGGATGCCGGGCACCACCGCCAGCGGCAGGCCGCGCGCCACCATCACCGGGCCCTGCTCGATATGCAGCTCCAGGTAGGCGCGCGCACGGGCGCGGTCGAACAGCGGCTGCTGCGCGCGGATCGCTTCCATGTCGGCGCCGAGCGCGGCCATGCACTCGGCCATGGTGCGGCCGTGCTGGCGGTGGCGCAGCGCGAGATCGTCGGCCGACAGCTTGCCGAGCGCGGCGCCGGAACCCATGTAGGCCTTGCCGAACCACGCGCTTTCCTCGCCACGAAAGCCGATCACGTTGAGTGGCACGGGCGACGCGCGGCCCGCGCGCTGCTGCGCGACCAGGCACAGCAGCCCGGCCACGATGCCGGCCATGCCGTCGAAGTTGCCGCCTTGCGGCACCGAGTCCAGGTGCGACCCGACCCAGGCGGCGGGGGTGTCGCTGGCCGCGCCGCCAAGGCGGAACACGAGGTTGGCGGCGCCGTCGGCCTCCACGTGCAGGCCCTCGCGCTGCGCGAAAGCGCGCAGGTAGTCGGCCGCCGCGGTCTCGCCCGCGCCGTAGCTGTCGCGCGTCACGCCGACGCCGTCTGACGACAGCGCGCGGATGTCGTCGAACAGCATCTGCGCGAGCGGCTTGAGTTCCTCAATATCCATGACAGATGTCCATTGATGCGGTGCGGGCGCTCAGCCCGATTGCTGGGCGAAGCGCAGCCAGCGGTCGCTCAGCTGGCGGTCCAGCCTGACCTGCCCGGTGAGGTCGCGCAGCGCCGGGGTGCCGGTCTCGTCGCAGTACGCATGCAGGCCGTCGACGATCTTCTGCATGACGCCGGGGTCGCGGAACGAGGCGGTACCGACCTGCACCGCGGAGGCGCCCGCGAGCATGAACTCCACCGCGTCGTGCGCGCTCTGGATGCCGCCGCAGCCGATCACCGGGATGCGCACCGCGCGGTAGCACTGGTGCACCAGCCGCAGCGCGATGGGCTTGATGGCCGGCCCGGACAGGCCGCCCATGACATTGCCGAGCCTGGGCTTGCGCGTGTGCACGTCGATGGCCATGCCGAGCACGGTATTGCCCATGACGATGGCATCGGCACCCGCGTCTTCCGCCGCGCGCGCCACCGCCGCGATATTGGAGGCGTTGGGCGTGAGCTTGACCCAGAACGGATGGCGCGTGCGCCGGCGGATCGCCGCCACCGCCTTGTAGGTGGTCTCCGGCAGCATGGCGAAGGCCATGCCGTCGGCCTCGAGGTTGGGGCATGAGATATTGGCTTCGATCACCGCCACTTCGGGCAATGACATTGCCTCGCATGCCAGCGCGAACTCCTCGGCCGTATCGGCGGAGATCGACACCACCACCGGCGTGTCGTACCGCGTGTAGGGCGGCAGCACGTGCGCGCGGTAGTAGTCCAGCCCCTTGCTCGGGATGCCGATGGAGTTCAGCATGCCGCCGTGGGTTTCGGCCACGCGCGGCGTGGGATTGCCGGCGCGCGCCTTGGGCGAGACGCTCTTGATCACCAGTGCGCCGAGCTGGTTGAAGTCCAGCGCCTCGCGGTACTCGATCGCGAAGCAGCCGGAGGCGGGCATGATGGGGTTGCGCAGCGTCAGATCGCCAACCCGGACGGATAGATCAGCCAAACTCCACCTCCCCTACCACTTCGCGAATGGAAAATACGGGGCCTTCGCGGCAAACCCGCAGGAATTGCTTGTCGCCGTCGCAGTCGAACATCCGCACGCAGGACAGGCAAACGCCCATGCCGCAGGCCATGCGCTGCTCCATGGCGACCTCGCCGCGCACCTGCGGGTAGTCCGCCAGCACGCGCTGCAGCAGCATCAGCAGGCGGTGCGAGCCGCAGGTGTAGAGCGCATCGGGCCGCTGCTCGTCGATCAGGCGGCGCAGCAAACCCTCAACCGCCTCCACCGCGGACGAACCGTCCTCGTCGAACACGCCGTGCACCTGTGCGTCGGCGCCGCGCAGGAACTCACTGTCCATCAGGTCGTCGCGGGTGCGCGCGGACATCACCGCGGTGATCGCCACGCCCGCCTCGGCGGCCTGCCGCACCAGCGGCGCCATGGTGGCCAGGCCCACGCCGCGCGCCACCACCAGGATGCGCCGGTACGCGGGCTCGAAGGCGAAGGTATTGCCGAGCGGGCCGACGATATCCATATGGCCGTCGGCCGGCAGGCTTGCCATGGCCCGCGTGCCCAGCCCGGTGACGTTGTAGAGGAACTCGATGCGGCCGTCTTCCGGGCCGGCGCCGTACACGCTCATCGGCCGCAGCAGGAAGGGCTGCGCTTCGTCGCTGACCGGGCACTTGAGCTGGTAGAACTGTCCGGGGCGCGTGATGCGGGCGATCGGCGCATCGGCTTCGAGCCGGATGTACTTGTAGCGCCGGTTGACCCAGTAATGCTCGACGACGCGGCAGCGGTACGACGCGACCGTCGCGGCGCTGTCCGCGCCGCACAGGGATGGTGACATGGTGACTCCTGTCTGTTTGATGCCTGCCGGCGGCGGCCGTGATCCGGTCCGGCGATGTGGTTCGGGCGATGTGGCTCGGGCGATGTGGCTCGGGCGATTCGGTTCGGGCGATGCGGTCCCGGCTATTCCAGCTCCACGCCCTTGAGCTCGGGAATAAGGAAGAAGGTGGCGATCATGTCCAGCACATAGATGCTGGCCAGCAGCGCGATGGCGACCTGGAAGGAGTACGTCGCGGCGAGCGCGCCCACCACGATGGGCCCGAATCCACCCACGGCCCGGCCGATATTGAAGAGCACGTTCTGCGCGGTGGCGCGCGCCGCGGTGGGATAGGCTTCGGAGATCAGCGCGCCGTAGCCGCCGATCATGCCGTTGACGAACATGCCCATCACGGCGCCGGCCCACAGCATCGTCACCGGGTCCGACATGCGCGCATAGGCCAGCACCATCGCCACCGCGCCGGCCTGGAAGATCAGGAAGGTGGGCTTGCGGCCGATGCGGTCCGCCAGGTGCCCGAAGACATAGACACCCACCATCATTCCCACGATCGTCACCGAGGTCCACATTGCCGACTTGGTCAGCGAGAAGCCCAGCGCCCGCGACAGGTAGGTGGGCAGCCAGATCATGATCCCGTAGTAGCCGAAGTTCTGCACGGCGCAGAGGATCACGATGCCGAGGCTGGTGCGCGTGGTGCGCGCATCGGCCACCAGCAGCCGGAAGGCGTTGACCTTCTTCTTCTCCGCGCTGCGCACGAACACCTCGGGCTCATGCAGCCGGTTGCGCACGAACCAGGCCACCAGCGCCGGCACCACGCCCAGCAGGAACATGCCGCGCCAGCCGATATGCGGCAGCAGCAACGGCGTGAGCAGCGAAGCCATCAGCACGCCCGCCTGCCAGCCCAGCGCCACATACGACGACACCCGCGCCCGCTTGCTGGCCGGCCACGCCTCGGCGGCCAGCGCCATGCCGATGCCGAACTCGCCGCCCAGGCCGATGCCCGCGATCGTGCGGTACACCAGCAAATCCCAGAAACCCTGCGCGAACGCGCACAGCCCGGTGAAGACCGCGAACAGCACGATGGTCCAGGTCAGCACGCGTACCCGGCCGTAGCGGTCGCTCAGGGCGCCGAAGATGATCCCGCCCGCCACCGCGCCGATCAGCGTCCATGTCACCAGCGCGCCGGACTGCCCCGTGCTCAGGCTCAGCGCAACGCTGATGGCCGGCAGCATGAAGCCGAGGATCAGCAGGTCGAACCCGTCCATGGCATAGCCGATGGCCGAGCCCGCCAGCGCCTTCCAGGCGTAGGACGAGGTGCGCCCGGGCCGTGCGGATCGGGTGGAGAGCGCCTCGGCGGGCGATGCCGGCGCTTTTGCGTTTGCTTCCATGTGGGTTGCTCCTGCTGTTGTCATGCTGGTCTGGCGACACTGCCGCCTGGTTTGGGTCTGACGGCCGGCGGGTGTGGCGCCGGTCACCGTCTTTGAGTTGATCTCATTTTTTAGACAATATCGCCGAAAATTTGCCCGAAGCATCGGAGTGACTGCTATCGGGCCGCATCTGCATGCCTATCTCTTTTTTTAGATTACGACTCGGACTTTGGCTTTGCAAGGGGTTTTTGCGTGCCTAGGGTATCTCCGGAGATGGGGGAAACTGACACCCCGCAGGACGTCGGCCACATGATGGTTGCTGTCCGTCCAATTACTGAGACAAACACCAGCAAGGTCACTTGGGCATGCCCCACCGTCACGAAGCAGGGGCCGGGGCACCCGCGCGCTCCGGGCCTGCCGGGTGCACGGGCCGTCCCGGAAGCACCCCGCGCGCCAGCGTGCGGCTGCACATTGCTTTGTACCGCTGTGTATCCAGGCCGCCCGCCGACAAGAAACACCGCATTTCCGGCTCCTTGCTGAAACAGGCCGGATACACGCGGACGCTGAAATGCCGTGACGGCCCCCCGGGTTTCAGAACGCCGCACGCGATGCGGACATGGAGAGAGAAAATGACGACCACCCAGCATGACGCGCACGCCGCACAGCCGGCCCAGCAGTGGCTTCGCGTCGAGACCTACACCAGCGGACTGATCGGACCCAGCCAGCCAATGCTGGGGCCGCTGGCCGATGGCGGCACCCTGGTTACCGGTACCCCGCCAGGCTGCTGGGGGCCGATGATCACGCCGTCGTTCCAGGGCGGGCACGAAGTGACGCAACCGGTCGCGATCGCCGGCGCCGAGATCGGCGACGCCGTCGCGCTGAAGATTCAACGCATGCGCGTCACCTCGGTGGCCACCTCCTCGGGCGTCATGCGCTTTGTCGAAGGCCGCTATCACGGTGACCCCTTCGTTGCCAAATTCTGCGCCGCATGCGGTACCGAACACCCGGCCAGCCACGTCGAGGGCATTGGCGAGGAGGCGATCCGCTGCAATCACTGCGGGGCCGAGGTGAGCGCCTTCCGGTTCAGCCATGGCTACGTGATCGTGCTGGACCAGGAAAATCAGGTCAGCCTCACCGTCAGCCAGGAAGTGGCCAACCGCCTGGCGGGCAATGCGGCGGAGATGTCCGCACTGCCCTCGCTGGCAGCCCAGCACTCGATCCTGTCGCTGGCACGCGCCGACATCCCTGGCGTGGCGGCGCATATGCGCCCGTTCCTCGGCAATATCGGCACCACGCCGGCACGCGACTTGCCGGACTCGCACAATTGCGCCGATTTCGGCCAGTACCTGGTGGGTGCGCCGCACCGGTACGGCATGACCCAGGAGGAGTTGCACGCGGCCAAGACTGACGGCCACATGGACACCAATTCGGTGCGCGAGGGCTGCATCCTGATCTGCCCGGTCAAGGTGCCGGGAGCCGGCGTGTACATGGGCGACATGCATGCCCAGCAGGGCAACGGCGAGATCGCCGGCCACGCCACCGACGTGTCCGGCGAAACGGAACTGACGGTGGAGGTCATCAAGCACCTCACGCTCGACGGGCCGATCCTGCTGCAGAACATCGACGACCTGCCCCCCATGGCCCGGCCGATGAGCGCCGAGCAGCGCCAGCGGGTGCGTGAACTTGGCGCGCGCTGGGGACAAGGCGAAATCGAACAAAACGGCCCGATCACCTTTATCGGCAGCGGCGTGAACCTCAACGCCGCCACCGAGAACGGTCTGCGCCGCGCCGCGGCCGTTACGGGCCTACCCTATGAAGAGGTACTCAACCGCGCCACCATCAACGGCTCCATCGAGATCAGCCGCCTGCCCGGCACCGTCCGCGTCACGTTCCTGTGCCCGCTGGACACCCTGGACCGCATGGGGATCGGCCACCTGGTGCGCGAAAAGTACCAGCTGCCATAAGGCGCAAGCCGCGCCAGGAAGACCGGCCGGCGCGCGAACCTTGCCGGCCGGCATCGCTCCCAGCCACCTACTTGCCCGTCAGGGAAAGGATTTTCATGCCTACCACTGTCAACGAACGGCGTCGCCTGCTCTTGAAGGGCGCCGCCGCAAGCGCTGCCGCAAGCGTCGCCCTGCCGCAACTGGCATTTGCCGCCAAGGCCCAGGCCGATCCCGGAAACGCCGCGGCGATGCAGCAGCTTGGACCGCTCAAGCACATCGACGCCGGGGTCCTCAACATCGGCTACCACGAATCCGGGCCGGCCGACGGACCGCCCGTCGTGCTGCTGCATGGCTACCCGTACAGCGTCTACAGCTTCATCGAGGTCGCACCGATGCTTGCCAGCCGTGGATGCCGGGTGATCGTGCCGCATCTGCGCGGACATGGACCGACCCGGTTCCTCGATGCCGCCACGCCCCGGTCGGGCCAGCAGGGCGCGATCGGCACCGACGTGATCGCGCTGATGGACGCATTGCGCATGCCGCGCGCGGTCCTTGCCGGCTTCGACTGGGGCGGCCGCGCGGCATGCGTCGCCGCCGCGCTCTGGCCCGAGCGATGCGCCGGGCTGGTTTCGGTCAACAGCTACCTGATACAAGACATCGCCAGATCGACATTGCCCATCCCCCCGCAGATCGAATCCGGGCTGTGGTACCAGTACTACTTCCAGACCGAAAGGGGAAGGGCGGGCCTGGCGGCCAACAGGCGTGAAATCGCCAGGGTCATCTGGAAGCGGAACTCGCCGAGCTGGCAGTTCGACGACGCCACGCTGGATCGTGCGGCGAGCGTGTTCGACAACCCGGACTACGTCGACGTGGTGATTCATTCCTACCGTCACCGCCTGGGTCTTGCCCCGGGATTCCCGGCATACGAAGCGACGGAGAAGCGACTTGCCGCCCAGCCCGTCATCACGGTCCCGGCCATTACGCTGGACGGAAAGGCCGACGGGAATTTCCCCGCGACCGATGGCAAATCGTCCGCCGCGAGGTTCAGCGGGCCGCGCTCGCATCGCGTGGTGGACAACGCAGGGCACAACCTTCCGGAGGAAGCGCCCCAAGCGTATGCTGCCGCGGCGCTGGAGCTTGCCGGCATTGCCCGCTGAGCCCGGCAAGGGGGCCGCGGGGCGCCGCATGCGCCCGGCATGCGGCGCCCCGCGTCAGCCTTGCGCCGCCCTGGTGCTGGCCGGCATGGCGACCAGGCCTGAGGCGAACACCACGCCCAGGATCACCCCGCCCGCTCCCACCACCTGCCATGCGTTGGGGGGCACGCCGAGCACGGTGGAAACCAGCATGGTGAACACCGGCGCCAGGTTGAAGAAGATCGAAGTGCGCGCCGCGCCGATGTGGTGGATGCCGCGGAACCACAGCAGGTAGGCCAGCAGCGAACCGCCCGCGGCGAGATACAGGACGGCGGCATGGATGCTCGCGGGCGCGGCGGCGATGCTCGCCAGCGGCCGTTCGAAGACGAAGCCGAGGATGATCAGGCCGATGGCGCCGAACAACATCGAGAAGCCCGTGTTCTCCAGCGCCGTGGCGTCCTTGACGAAGCGCCGCGTGCCGACCATGTTGGCGGCCCAGGCCAGGCTGCCCGCGAGAATGATGGCATCGCCGCGCGCCACCTTGAGCGCGAGCAGCATGTGGATGTCGCCGCGCGTGATCACCAGGCCTACGCCGAGCAGGCCGAAGACCAGGCCGAGCGCGCGCCCGGGATCGATACGTTCGCCCTCGAAGACCACCGCGAGGAGCATGGTCCACAACGGCGTGGTGGCAAGGATCAGCGCGCCGTTGATCGGGGTGGTGGTCTGCAGGCCGAAAAACGTGGCGAGGTTGAATGCGGTGAACCCCAGCAGGCCCAGGCCGATGTATGCCCACAGGTTCTTGCGCAGCACGCTCAGGCGCAGCTTGCCCTGCAGGCCAAAGATCAGCAGCAGCAGGACGGTCGAGATGACGAAGCGCTCGATCGAGGCGCTGATCGGTGTCATATGCCGGATGATCAACGCACCGGCGTTGAAGTTCGTCCCCCAGAAGAAGGTCGAGACGACGATGCCGAGATAGGCGAGGCTTTCTGGCTTGCGCATGGCTGACTCCTTGTCAGTTGAGTTGCATGCGCCTGGCAAGCCCTGGCCGTGCCGCGCATGCGTGTGGAAAGTCGCCGGGCAATCCGCAAGGACCGCTGTTGCTTGCGTCGCGACGGCATGGCTGCCATTCTGCAAGCTTCTCCGCCTGTGTAAAATTCCCCAAATATTCACATCGCATGTGAGAAATCACCCATGTTCGACTGGGAGGATCTGCGCCATTTCGGTGTCTTCGCGCAGGAGAGTTCGCTGTCCGGCGCCGCGCGGCGGCTCAAGGTCGACCATGCGACGGTGGCGCGGCGCATCGCCGCGCTGGAAAGCTCGCTGGGACTCAAGCTGGTGGACCGGCGCCCGCGCAGCTATCTGCTGACCGCCGAGGGCGAACGCATCGCCGCCCTGGCCACGCGCATGGAGCACGAGTCATATGCCGTGGAGCGTACGGCGGCGGCCGGCCAGACCGGCGTCAGCGGGGAGGTCACCATCAGCGCGCCTCCATCGATGGCCGCCGCGGTGATCGCGCCCCGGCTGGGCCAGTTGCGCGCGCGGCATCCGGCCTTGCGCGTATGCCTGACCGGGGCCACGCGCGTGGCCTCGCTGACCCGGCGGGAGGCCGACCTGGCGGTGCGCCTGAGCCGTCCGGCAGAAGGCGAGCTGGTGGTGCGCAAGCTCGGCACCGTGGCGTTCTCCCTCTATGCCTGCGCTGCCTACCTGGACGCCACCGCGCCGTCCGACTACGGCTATATCGCCTATGACGACAGCATGGAAGGGTCGCCGCAGCAGGAATGGCTGAAACAGCAGGCGCTAGGCCGGCCCATCGTGATGGTCAGCAACGAGCTGGACATCCAGGCTTCGGCCGCCCGTGCCGGCGTGGGCATCGCGGCGCTGCCCCATTTCCTGGGCGAGCGCGACGGCGCCCTGCGGCGCGTGAAATGCAAGGGAAAGCGCCTGACGCGCGAGATCTGGCTGGTCGTGCACGCCGACATCCGCCGCGCGCCACGGATCCAGGCCGTCATGCAATTCCTGGGGCTATGTTTCGCGGAGCATGGCGGGCTGTCCTGAGGCACGCCCCCTGGCGGTGTCGCGCGGCATTCGGTGGCGGGCGCCGCCTGCCATCAATGCGCCCGCAGCGCATCGACGATGTTCATGCGTGCCGCGCGCAGCGCCGGGAGGAAGCCGCCGATCAGGCCCATCGCCATCGAGAATGCAAGCGTCTTCACCACCACGGAAGGCGTGAGGATAAAGCGGAACGAGAGGTCGGCAAAGGTCTGGAAGTTGGTCGTGGAAAACGAAGCCAGCTGCATCAATGCCGCGCAGCCCAGGCCGAAGATGCCGCCTGCCAGGCCCAGCAGCAGGGCCTCGACCAGGAAAGCGGTGAGCACGTTGACGCGCTTGAAGCCGAGCGCGCGCAGCGTGCCGATTTCCGCGACGCGATTGGCGACCGATGCGTACATGGTGATCATGGCGCCGATCATCGCCGCGATCGAGAAGATCGTCGACAGCGTGAAGCCAAGGATGTTGATGAAGGTGGAGAGCGCCTTCGACTGGTCGCTGTAGAAGGCCTGTTCGCGCTTCGCCTCGTTGGCAAGCCGCGGGTCGACATCGATGTCGGCCTTGAAGCGCTCGAAGCTGCCTGTCTGCGCCAGGCGGAACACCATCGCCGAATAACTGGTCCGCCGGAACGATTGCATGAGCTGGTCGACATCGCCCCAGATCTCCGAGTCGAAGCCGCTGCCCCCTGCATCGAAGTGCCCCACGACCGTCCAGTCGCGCTGGGCAAAGCGCAGGTGTTCGCCGATCTGCACGCCGCTGAATCCCTTGGCGATGCCGCTGCCGACGATGATCTCGGACGAGCCGGACCGGAACATGCGCCCCGCCACCAGTCTTACCTGCGGGCGCAGATCCAGGCCCGCTGGCGACACGCCGCGAATCACCACGTTAGACGGCCGCTCCGAACTGGTCTTGGTGAGCGAGATGAGCACCACGGCTTCCTTGGACACCAGGGGCCGTCCGCCACCGCCCATCGCCACCGCCGGATGCATCTCCATGATGCTGGCCTGGTCGCGCGAGATGCCGCTTTGCACCTCGGTTTCGGCGCCCTTGCGGATCACCACCACGTTGTCTTGCTCGCCGGTGGTCACGAGTGTCTTCTTGAGGCCCGCGTCGAGCATCAGCATGGTGGCGAATACGAACACCACCAGCGCCAGCCCGCCGGCCGTGAGCGACGTGGTGAGCCGGCGTGCCCACAGGTTGCGCGCGATATAGGAAAGCGGAATCGCCATGGCTGCCCCGGATCCGCTAGCCGATGGCCCGCAGGCCTTCGACGATGCGCACGCGCGCCGCCTGCACGGCCGGCACGATGCCGGCGGCGACCCCGATCACCAGCGCGCATGCCGCCTGCAGCCGGAACGTCTCGCCCGACACGCTGAAGACGGGAAACACACCGCCCACTGCCTGCTTGAACAGGCTCGCGACGGGCGACGTGGCGAGCATGCCAATGCCGCCGCCCACGATCCCGATGGCGATCGATTCACCGAACACGAGCAGCGCCAGGAACCCGGGCCCGAAACCGAGCGCCTTGAGCGTTGCGTACTCGACGGTGCGCTCGCGCGCGCTCATGGCCATGGAGTTGGCCATCACCGCCATGATGATCACGATCACCACGTAGGAGACGACGCGGATCGCCGCGATGATCTGGTTGGACATGGCCACGAAGCCGAGCTGGAATGCCTGCTCGGTCTCGGTGAGCGTCTCGGCAAGGGAGTTCTTGAAGACGCCATCCACGCCGCGCGAGATCGCCGCGGCATTGTCCGGGTTCGCCACGCCGATGACAAAGACGCCGACCTGGTCCGCCTGCCGGGGCGAGCGCTTGCGCACGGTCTCGTTCAGGTATTCCCAGTGGAACACCATCTGGCGCGTGATGGTGCTCTCGTCGCGGCCGTCGAGGATGCCGCGCACGACGAACTCCCAGGTGCCGGGATAGATGGTGCCTTTGATCGGGATGACGTCGCCCACCTTGAACCCGAACTGGTCCGCGAGCTGGCGCCCGACCAGGGCGCCCTTGCGGTCGCGCTGGTAGTCGGCGCGCTGCTGCGGCGGCACGACGAACTCCGGGTACAGGTCGAGATAGTTGTCGGAAACCGCGAACTGCGCAAAGAAGTTCTTGGGATCGCGGTAGACGCCCCCGAACCAGTTGGAACGGGCCACCAGCGTGACCCCGTCGACACCACGGATACGGTTCTCATAGCTCAGTGGCAAGGCGAACACCAGCGAGATGGCGTTGCGGGTCACCAGCCGCGCATTGGATGCCGCCGCGGCGCCCGCGTACCAGGCGTCGACCACCGTGCGCAACAGCCCGAAGGCCAGCACCGCCACCACCAGCCCCACCACGGTCAGCGTGGTGCGCAGCTTGTGCCGCAGCGCGTTCCTGACGATCAGCTTCAGCACGTACATGGCATACGTCCGCAATGCCCGCAATGCCCGCAACGCCGTTCAAGCAGCCTTCCCATGGCTGAGTTCCCCCTTCTCCAGGTGCACCAGCGACTTCGCCGCGCCGGCGGCGTGCGCATCGTGCGTGACCATGATGATGGTCTTGCCGAGCTCCGCGTTGAGCCGCTGCATCATCGACAGGATCTCCGCGGCGGAGGCGCGGTCCAGGTCGCCGGTAGGCTCGTCGGCCACGATCAGCATCGGGTCGGTGATCAGCGCGCGGGCGATGGCGACGCGCTGCTGCTGGCCCCCGGACAGTTCGGAAGGATAGTGGCTCATGCGGTCGGCCAGGTTGACCATCTCGAGCACCAGCCCGACCCGCGCGCGCCGCTCCGCGCGCGTGAGGCGCGTCAGCATCAGCGGCAACTCCACGTTCTCGTAGGCGGTGAGCACGGGCATCAGGTTATAGAACTGGAAGATGAAACCCACGTTGGCCGCGCGCCAGTCGGCCAGCGTTGCTTCCGCAAGCCGCGTGATGTCGAGCCCGGCGACCAGCAGCTCGCCGCTGTCCGGCCGGTCGATGCCGGCAATCAGGTTCAGCAACGTGCTCTTGCCCGAGCCGGACGGCCCCATCAATGCGATGAATTCGCCCTCGCCGATGTCGAGGGTGATGTCGGTCAGGACCGGTACGGTCTGCGCGCCGCGCCGGTACGATTTGGCGACGTGGCGGATGGCGACGAGCGGCGCGGTGTTCACGTTACTTCTTCGCCACGGTGACCTTGGCGCCGTCCCGGATCTTGTCCCCGGGAGCCAGCACCAGCACGTCGCCCGGAGCCACGCCGCCGACCGCGACGAGATCCCCCAGCCTGGCGCCCGTGGTGACCGCGACTTCGCGCACCATGCCGTCCTTCACCACGAAGGCCACCTTCCTGCCGCCACGCTCGACGATCGCGCCCGGTTGCACCGCAACCAGGGGCTGCCGGTCCTGCGGCGATACCGGCTTCGACAGGAACGCGATCTTGGCGCTCATGTCGGGCAGCACGCGCGCGTCGCGGTCAACGAAACGCACCTTGACCAGCACGGTCGCCTTCGACCGGTCCACGGTGGGCACGATGCGCGAGACCCGGCCCTCCATCCTCAGCGCGGGCAGCGCGTCGAGCTGGAGTTCGCAGGGCTGGTCCACGCTGATCTTGCCGATATTGGACTCCGCCACGTCCGCTTCGACTTCAAGGGTCTCCATGTCGGCGATGGTCACGACGGCACCCTTGGTGTCGGACGCGGACGAGAACGGTGTGATGTTGTCCCCGACATTGGCATGCTTGATCAGAACCACGCCATCGAAGGGCGCGCGGATCACGGTCTGGTTCACCGCGACCTGGGCGACACGGGCATTGGCCTGCGCCGAGGCAATGGCGGCGCGGGCGCTGCCGACCGATGCCCTGGCCTTGTTGTAGCGCGCCAGGTCGGCCTCGTACTGCGCCGTGGAAATCGCCTGTGGCACGAGCAGGGTCTCGGAACGGCGCAAGCTGGTTTCCGCATCCTTCAACTCGGCGACCTGCAGCTCGAAATTGGCCTGCGCCACGCCCACCTGGGCCGACGCCTGGGCCAGGGAGGCCTCGACGTCCCTGCTCTCGATCCGGGCAATGATCTCGTCCTGCTTCACCCGGGAGCCTTCCAGCACGCCGAGCCATTCGAGCCGGCCTTGCGCCTTCGAGCCGACCGCCGCCTTGCGCTGCGGCACCACATAGCCCGTCGCGTTGAGCATGGTGTAGTTCTGCGACGGGTAGGCCGAAGTGACGGTCGCCGTTTCCACGGCCTGCGGGGCAGTCAGCCGGACGGCAATGCCGGCCACGGCGGCGATGACCAGCGCAATGGCAGCGTAAGGCACCCAGCGCCGGCGCCGCGGCGCCGGCGCGAGCGAGCCGCGGTCGATTTTCAGCCTTGCCAGATCGTGATCAGCCAATTTTTCGGACCTTTCCCAGAAAACCAGAGCGTGTTCCGGAGCGCCTTGCAAGGCGCACGCCCCGGCGAAGCGCCCCGCCCGCATGTGCTGCGGCAGACAGGTCCCCAGTATAGTGCCGCGCCCGGACAGTGCTTGCAATGCCACATCGGCAGCGACACGACGGAGATACGGCGGCCCGGACCTGGCGGGCGGCCGGCATCGTCCTTCCACGCGCCCGCGGAGATGCCGGCGTCAGGTATCCCCGACGACGCAGGGCCGCCAGGTCGAGGCTCGCCATTCATGCACGCCGCCTGATGCCTCACTGATAGTGATGGATACCATCAAAAATTATCGTTGTACATGATTCGACCCGGCGCATAACTTTAGTGCACACGCTCTCGGGTCCATTCCCCAGGCCATTTGAGCGGACAGCCAGGCCGCTTGCCCGGCGATCGACTTGATCGATCAGGCAGGCGTCGAGCGGCACCGGCCAATAAAGAAATTCAAATAATTGGAGGAGACATGACAGAACGGATCGGCTATGCCGGGATTCAAAGCAATCCCGTGTTCAAGGAGCTCGTCAGCAGACGCAGGCGGCTCACAATTCTTCTTTCCGCGGTGACGATCGTCCCTTACTGCATCTTTATCCTGGTTGCCGCACTAAGCCCGGGTTCGCTTGCATCGCGGCTTTCCGGGCAAAGCAATATCACGATCGGCTGGGTCGTTGGCGCGATGCTTATCCTGGGAAGCTGGCTACTGACGGGATTCTATGTCCGGCAGGCCAACGTCGACTTTGACCGACTCACGGAAAGACTGGCACTCGGGGCTGAAAAATGAAACCGAAGCTAAAGGCAGCGTTCATTTTCTTGTCTTGCCCGCTCGCAATGCCATCCTACGCGGCCCCGGGAGCGCTGCAAAACATAGAGGCGCAGCCGATCAATACCGTCGCCATTCTCATGTTCCTGGCATTCGTGGTCGCCACCCTCGGAATAACGTACTGGGCCGCATCCAAGACGAAATCGCTGGACACCTTCTACACCGCTGGCGGCGGCATCTCCGGATTCCAGAACGGACTGGCCCTGGCGGGCGACTATATGTCGGCGGCCGCCCTGCTCGGGATCAGCAGCATGATCTTTTCCAGCGGCTACGATGGCTTTATCTACTCCATCAGCTTCTTCGTCGCCTGGCCACTGCTTCTGTTCCTGTTCGCGGAGAAAATCAGGAACCTTGGCAAGGTCACCATATCCGACATCGCAGCGTACCGGCTGGACCAGAACACGATACGAATATCCATGTCGATCGGGTCCCTCACCGTCGTTTGCTTCTACCTGGTCGTGCAAATGGTCGGCGCCGGACAACTCATCCAACTTCTCTTTGGCCTGGACTACAACTATGTCGTCATCGGCGTGGGCCTGCTGATGATGATCTACGTCACGTTCGGGGGCATGGTCGCGACCACCTGGGTACAGATCATCAAGGCAGTCCTTCTCCTGGCCGGCGGAACGCTTCTGGCAATCCTTGCATTGTGGAAATTCAATTTCTCGATTGATTTCCTGCTGGCCAAAGCCGTCGAAAGCCACAAGGCCGGCGCGAAGATCATGGCACCCGGCGCCCTGGTGTCAGACCCGGTCTCCATGTTTTCACTGGCGATCGGGCTGGTGTTCGGTACTGCAGGGCTGCCTCACATCCTGATGCGGTTTTTCACGGTTCCGAACGCCAAGGAGGCGCGCAAGTCGGTATTCGTGGCAACCGGGTTCATTGGATTCTTCTTCCTTGTCGTCGCCGTCCTTGGACTATCCGCCATCGTCATCGTCGGCAAAGACCCTGCCTTCTTCGTCGGAGGGGACATCGGCGGCAAGCTCATCGGCGGCGGAAACATGCCCGTCATGCATCTGGCCAAGGCCCTCGGCGGCGACGTGTTCCTCGGATTCCTGTCAGCGGTAGCCTTCGCGACCATCCTGGCCGTTGTCGCCGGTCTCACCATGGCCGGATCGTCCACTATCTCCCATGATCTGTACGCCAGGGTAATCATGAAGAACCGGGCGGACCCGGCGCGCGAGATGCGGGTGTCCAGGGTTGCCTCGGTGTGCATCGGTGTCGTCGCCGTTGGCCTGGGAATTCTCTTCAAGGACCAGAACATCGCCTTTCTCGTCGCCCTGACCTTCGGCGTTGCCGCATCCGTGAATTTCCCGATCCTGGTGCTCTCCATCTACTGGAAAGGCCTGACCACGCGCGGCGCATTGATCGGCAGCGTGGCGGGGATCCTCTGTTCAGTGGGGCTCGTGATCCTGTCGCCGGCGGTCTGGGTGAAGGTACTTGGGTACAAGACGGCGATCTTCCCCTACGACTATCCCGCGATCATTTCGACGAACGTGGCCTTCCTCGTCACCTGGCTCGGATCCGTCACGGACCGGAGCGCCCGCGGCCGCCAGGAGCGCAAGGACTACGAAGGTCAGTTCGTCCGGGCCCAGACCGGAATCGGGGCGTCCCGGGCCGTCAGCCACTAGCCACGCTCCTCCGCTCGGCAAGGTATCGGCCAGGTCCACCTGCCTGGCCATTTCACGATCATTGAAGGCGGAATCAGTTTCCCTTTCATGCAGGCCCACGCCTAGGAATTTCTGGAGCTGAAAATGCAGTACAAAGACACCGGCCTAAGGTTTTCCCGCATTACGATTTTCATTCATTGGCTGATCGCGGCCGCCGTCGCGCTGATGGTCTGGCTTGGCCTTTCCGCCAGCCAGCTGGAGAACGGCCCGGAGAAGGCCGAAATCCTCCGGGTGCATGGCGGCGTAGGGGTGCTCGTCCTCGTCGTTTCCATCTATCGCCTGTGGGCGAGACTCACTTCCTATCACCCCCTCCCGCTCGGGTCGCCGAATCCGATCGAAGTCATCATCGGCAGGTCCGTGGCGGTTGGCCTGGCTCTCGCGACCGTTCTCTTGCCATTGGACGGATGGCTGGCCATGTCTGCGGCAGGCGAAGTCATCACGCTGCCCGGCGGCATCGTGCTCCCCGCCCTGATGGGACCGAATGCCGAGGTGGCGTACGTCGCGAAGCTGCTTCACAAGGTTGGCGTGTACGCGTTTCTCGCCGGACTGGCCCTTCATATCTTTGGCGCCGTCAAACATCACTTCGTTCTCAGGAACGACACGCTGAAGCGAATGCTGGGCAAGAACGTGGAGCTCTGATCATGAAGCACGAAAGCCAAATCATCATGTCGAAGAATCCAGCAACAACATTGTGCGGCATCGAATATCCGGTATTCCAGGCAGGCATGGCCGGCATTTCCGGGCCGGCGCTGACGGCGGCGGTGTCCAATGCCGGCGGCCTGGGACACCTCGGCGGGCTGCGCCTGCCACCCCTGGCCCTGAGAAAGTGGATTCGCGAGACGCGGGAACTGACAGACAAGCCATTCGGCGTGAATCTCGTCCCGTCCTTCGGTGGCCCGGATGTATTCGAAGCGCAGTTCCGCGTTGTGCTGGAAGAAAGACCGCGGGTACTTTCGCTCTTCTACGGCAGCTTCCACGAGATGATTCCACGGGCGAAGAATGCGGGAATCACGGTCATCGTCCAGGTCGGAACGCTGAGTCTTGCCAGGGAGGCGATCGCGCAGGGGGCGGACATCATCGTCGCCCAGGGGGCCGAGGGTGGCGGACACCTCAACCAGGGAACGATCGGCGTGATGTCGCTGGTCCCTGCCATCGTCGCCATCTCGAAGGGACGCCCCGTCCTGGCCGCGGGCGGCATTACGAACCGTGCCGACGTGCGGGCCGTGATTGAAGTTGGCGCTTCGGGAGTCTGGGTTGGCACCGCTTTCGTGGCAAGCGATGAATCCCTTGCGCATGACCTCTACAAGCAGAAGATCGTGGCGGCCACGGTGGACGATACCGAATATCGGACCGGATACTCGTTCGGCTGGAAATTCGGCACCCCGCACAGGGTGATTCCCAACCGCAAGAAATGGAACCTCGTGAAATATGTAGGTGGCGGAGCGCGCGTCATCGACAAGCCCGAAATGGCGGAAAAGCTGTCGCTATACGCAGGCCAGGGCGTCGGGAAGATCGATGGCATCGTCCCCGCCCGCCAACGCGTTGCCGAGCTGGTCGAGGGCTTCTCCCCCTGGTTGCCCGCAGACGCCCTGCCGGCGCTCCACGGCACTCACGAGACGGCCTGAGCCGGCGCCGGGCAGTTCCGGGGGGCCTGGATATCCGGCCTTGAGATGTCCAGGCCCCCCGATCGGGGCCCGGGGCCGGACACGGGAAGTCCACACGGACTACTCCCCGATGGATTCGAATTGCTCGTGCGCCATATCGACCATGGCACGGACGGCCGACGTCTCGAAGGTATCCTTCCTGCGGACGAACACGGTCGCCACGCGCGAGAATTCGGACGGAAGCTTGTGACAGCGGATCAGCTCCCGCGAGCCTTGATTTTCCACGACGGCGCGGGGAAGTATCGTCACACCCATCCCTGCCGTCACGCACGAGATGATCCCGTCGAGCGTGCCCAGTTCCAGTATCTGTCCCGGAATGAGTCCGGCCTGATAAAGCCATTGCTCCAGGGTGGAACGATAGAAGCAACCCGTGCGGAAAACGAGGACCGTCTGCTGAGCCATGTCCTTCGTAAGGCTTGCCAGCGTCCGATACTTCCTGCTGCTGACGAGGACGAGCTCCTCCTTGAAGATTCCCTCCTGGTGCAATACCGCGTTCTGGTGGAACCCACCGACGAACGCCCCGTCAAGCCGGTGACTCTCCACTGCCTTGATGAGCTCCACGGTCGTGCCGGTGATGAGCGAGAGCTGGACCTGCGGATACTTTTCCCGATAGCCGGCCAGTACCTTTGGCAGCCTGACCGCCGCGGTGGTCTCCATCGATCCCAGCCGCAATATCCCGGTCGGCGTCGACGTATCCAGCAAGACACTCCGGCTCTCGTCGGCCAGCTGAAGAATGCGCTGCGCGTATCCGAGGAAGGTCTCTCCCGCCGAAGTGAGCGTGATGCCGCTCTTCTGGCGAATGAACAGAGGCTGCCTGAGTTCCTGTTCGAGATCCTTCACCCGCATTGTCACATTCGACTGGACGCAATGCACTTTCTCCGCAGCAGCAGTGAAGCTACCTTCTTCCGCTGCCGCGCAAAACATCCTTAGCTGGCGCAGCTCCATGTTATCGACTCCAGATATTACATTTTATGATGGCTAGAATTCTTGGAAATCAGATGTAGCGATGCAGCGCCTAAATTATACTTCAGCTATCCACCGCGAAGCTTAAGTGAAATTATTCGTTTTTCCCGGTGCGGATGTCTTTTACAACGTCACGTCAATGCCATTTCAGACAAGTGATCGGGCTGTTACCAAAGGCAAATGGAATGCAGTCCTTATAAATTCCCGTCCCTGGTTCACATGAAAGGAATGAAGCATTTTTTCATGAACGGAAATAAGCTCCCTCTTCTATTTCACCGCGGTCATTTCACTACGGCGCGCGCAAGATCCTCCTGCCCCGCCGCCGGTCGCCGCTAGTCGCCGCTTGTCGCGCCACTTGCCCCGTTAGCCGGCGAGTTCACACATTTCTGCAAAGGTGAAGTTGATGCAAGATCCGGGTATTAGCGCCGAAGTCGAAGGGATTTTTGCCGGCGGCATTGGCATCCTTGGCGAAGAGGGCCATCGAAGCGGAATCTTCAAGAGACGGATCCGCGGCGAGGCCAAGGTGTCCGTCGATGGCATCGAAGGTGACGAACATGCGGATCCGAGGGTTCACGGTGGCCCCGAAAAGGCCGTCCATCATTTCGCCGCCGAGAACTACCGGCGCCTGGCGGAATGCTTTCCCGATTGTGCGGGCATCCTTGTCCCCGGCAGCCTCGGCGAGAACATATCAACGAACGGGCTCACGGAGCGGAACGTACATATCGGTGATGTCTTCAGGATGGGCGGAACGGTCCTGCAAGTGTCCCAGCCGCGAAGCCCATGCTGGAAGATAAATCACCGCTTCAATGCGGACGGCATGTCTCTCGTGGTCGCGCAGGAGCGCATGACCGGTTGGTATTACCGAGTGATCGGCAGTGGGATCATTGGACCGGGCGACAAGTTAGAGCTGATCGAGCGCGAAACAGAACGGTTCTCGATAGATGAATTCTGGCGCGTCCAGTCGTCCAGCCGGCCTGGCATCGACGACATGCTGGCCCTCATCGCCGTTCCGGGACTCGCCAATAGCTGGAAGGTGCGCCTGAACGACCGGGTACGGTGGATCCGCCAACGACACCCCGGATTGTGAGGTGCCGGCCGGGCGCACCGTCCTGATGGACTACGCCATGCCCCTCCGCCCGACTGGCGCCCGGCAGCCGCATGCGGATCTCAAGGCGCCTCCGGCTTGTGCCGGGGATCGTCGTTCGGATCGAGGTATTCCAGCCCGAGCGGCCCGGTGCCGCTGACCTGGGTGATGTACTCTCCCGACCTCGCCCAATGGAAGTGCGGCGTGCCCCCTGGCAGCACCACGACACTGCCGGGCGGATAGGCCGTCAGTTTCTGCGGGTCGAACTCATTACCGATGCCAATGTAGAACACCCCCGCGATCACGGTATAGACCCGGTCCTCGGGATGAACATGCGGCATGAGCTTCACGCCGCCCGGCACCTTTACGCGAACCACGTAGGGACCGGGCTTGCCCGGATCGCCGACCAGCACGGACAGCTGCGCACGCCGCGGGAAAGCGGCGAAGGACGACCACTGGATGTCTTCCTGCTGAATGGAGCCGACCTGCTTCGGCGAAAGCCCCCCGGCAAAGGCGGCGTGCCCGGTGATCAGGCACGACACGGCACAGACGATGCCCGCGACATTGGTCAGAATCTTTCGCATACCAGATACTCCTTTCTCCGTGAGCGGCCGCTCGGCAATGGGCCGCGACTGCCTCGACGTGAAGGCCCCGGAACCGCCCGCCTTCGGGTTCGTTCTCGCCGGGATCGCGCCGATCGACGTGACCAATATATTTCCTGCATGGATTCCGGTACACATCAGGGCGCTAACAAGAGTTGGTACACCGTGTAAAAGATGCCATCCGTCATCGCGTCATCGCGCCGGCCCGCGCGGCCTGCCGGGCTTCGCCGCCGGGCAGCGTTGCAAAGCCGCCGCACCCGCCGCGGCCATCGCGAGCGCGATCCAAAGCGCGATCACGCATGCGTGGAGGAACGGCTGCGTGACTCCCGGCAATTGAAAACGCCCGGCCACACTCCCCCGGGCGTTAGTCGTCTCGACCTGGCTGGCAATCCAGCAGGCGGGAAAGTGTCAATCCCTGGTCCGAGCTGTAAAATCCTCGCCGTTGATCCGGCTCGAGATGCTGATGTTCTCGGCCCGATGCTCGTGCAAGATCACGTTGATGATCTTCGGATCCGAGCCGATCGAGTCATGCGTCACCTGGATGATGTCTCTGATCAGCCTCGCACGACGCTCCTGCGTCAGGCCGGCATTGATGTGGCATTCGATAAATGGCACGGTTATCTCCGGGAATGATGTTATTTCAGGCGGCTGACCAGGTCCTTGTCGTTGGCCGCGCCTTCGACATAGTCCGGCAGGTGCTCGCCATGCTCGACGAAATTGATCCCGCGGCCTTCCCGGATCACGAAGAAGATGTCGTCCTTCGTCTCGCCGGTCGCTTCGCTGACCACCCGCAGCAGTCCGGCCGCGAGCTGCCGCTTCTGCTCATCGGTTCTGCCAAATCGCATGTCACAAGAAATGAGGGCCATCCGGGTCTCCTATAGGCCTCTGTCGTCACTGGATTCCCGGGTGCTTCGCCGGGAACTTCGGTACCGGACTTACCCTCGTCATGAGCTGCATCAGCTCAGCAACCGAGTGCGCATCCAGTGCAGAGACCAGATCGATGATCCGGCCTCGAAGCGTTTCATCAGCGTATTGCTCGCTGAGCCAATGGAATTTCTCGACCGTGCGGTCCCAGCTGAGCGGGTTGTCGAGCCCGCCTTCAAAGCCGACGTGCTCGGCGGAGAACACCCTTCCGTCCTTGCACCGGATCGTGACCCTGGTGTTCAAGGCACTGGGGTAACGGGCGGTGAATGCGGGGTCGGGACGCACGACGACCCGCTTCAGCAGGGCCTGCGCATCGTCCGCCTGCACTCGGCCCGGCTCCAGCTGGGCAGGTCCGACCTGGTCATCGAGCATAGCGGCCGCGATAAGATACTTGAGGTTGTAGTCCGCCTGCTCCTTGGTCCGCGGATCATCCTTCGGGCCGAAGCCGCCACCACCCGCGATGTCGAAGCCGGTCTGGAAGATGTCGCACACCACTTCCTCGACCTCCTCGCTTTTCACATCGTTCGCGCGCTTGAGGGCGAGCGTCACCTCAAGCACCGGTTGCCCGTGAATCAGCGAGCAGTACTTCTTCATCACCGTCTGGAAAATGATCTCCAGCCGCTGATCCTCCCATTCGACATCGATTGGCTGGTCGAACATGCGGACCAGTCCGTTCGGCCCTTCGAACAACCGCAGCGGGCCGGTGAAGCCGCGCTTCGCAAGCGACGCCGCGTACACCGCGCGCATCCCGGTGATGCCCGGCGAAAATCCCTTCCATTGCGAGACCGGTTCGGAGTGAACGCAGGTCAGCGAGATGTTGTCTACCGTGGCGATCGCTATCGCATGGGCGAGCTGGTCCGCGTCGAGGCCGAACAACCTGCCGGACGCGGCCGCCGCCGAAACCGCGAGCTGAATGGCATGGTTGAAGCCCTTCGCCATCACGGGGACGATCGCCGTGATGCGGCACTGGATTTCATACGCTACCGCCAGCGCGAGCATGAACGCCTCGCCACTTGCGCGCGCATGCTCGGCCGCCGCGAGCACCGCGCCGAAATTATCGCTTGGATGACAGAGCCCGCCGGGAGACATATAGCTGTCCAGCAGATCGACGTAACGAACCAGGCCCGAGTTGTATAGCGCTGCCTGGTCGGGCGACGTGGTTCCGCCGCCGATCAGCGAGCAGGACCCCGCCGCCGGGCCGCGGTATTCCTCGAACTGCTCTCGCAAGGCCGTGAACGGCGTGCCAGGCAGTGCCGCAATCGCACAGCCGAGGCTGTCAAGGATGTTCCGCTTGAACAGCTGGCGGGCCTGCGGGGTGAGATGACTTGCTCGCGCGTTCGAAGCGAACGTCGCAATGCGCTGGACGGTGGTCGGTGCGGTCATTCTTGACAGTTGCCTGTTGGATGATTTCAATTCATGCGAATTTCCATCCGCTACTTCCGCAACGTCTTGCGCTCCCGATATTTCATCTCGCTTCGCGCAGTTGCATTGCAACTGATATTAGGTGATCGATTGCGGCGCCCGAAACGAATTGTTTTGATAGCGGCAATCATCGAAGCAGATAGCCACCGCCCTCAGGCGCCAGGAAAGCGCCGCGATTTCCACAATGCCCGCTCCGCGGATCAATGCTGGCGTCCATGCCAGTGCGGCAGGGAGCCGGTGCGGCGTTTCCTGACGACAAGCCGGCCGCACCCCGATCAGTGCAAGCGGCTCCCGCCGTTCGCGAGGCTCAGCAGCGCTTGCTGGACTTTGGCCGCGGGGAGGTAGCCCGAGCTGAGCTGGCGCAACTTTCCGTCGGCTTCAACGAGCAGCGTCGGGAATCCCGAGACCCCCCACCTGCGTGTCAGCGCGAAATCCGCCCGCGCCGCCTGCACTGCCTCCTCCGACGCCCAGGCGCTATGGAAGGCATCGGCGCTCGTCGGGTAGCCGGCGGCCGTCAGTGCGCGTGCGCCGATCTCTGCCAGGACATTGCCGTCCGTGGTGTCGAGCCCGTCGACATAGAACGCACGCTGAAATGCCTGGAAGACCGTCAGCAGGTCCACCGAAGGTTCGACCAGGCGAGCGGTGGCCACGGCGCGGCAGACCGGCTCGGTGTCGTAGACGAAGTCCTTGCGCGCGAGCAGCGCCTCGCGGTTGAACTCGGCGCCGCTCATCTGTTCCACGCGTGCCCAGTGCGACAGGCGGAACTGCTTGCCGGCGTCATCGAGCACCTGCGTCGATCCGGCCCCCATGGCGCCCAGGACAATATGCACGTCAAGGTCGGGCATGCTTTCGACGATGGTGGTCATCTCCTTGCCAAAGCCGTAGCACCAGGAGCACATCGGGTCGCCAACAAATATCAGTTTCATGGTCTGTTTCCAGTGGATCGCGTTTGAACGGGGATGGGCACTTCGCGGCCCATCGGCCGCAACGCCCCGGGGCTGCGGCACCGGAACTGAATATAGGACCGAACCACACCGGCACCAACAGCGCCAGCCGCAATTCAGTTGTTACGCTGCGTAACCAGAGCGAGGCCGGCCCGATGTTCCGCAGCGACCCGACCATGGCGGGGCGTCCCAGGCAACGCAAAAGAGGCGCCGTGCGCGCATGCTCCGCGCGCGGCGCCTCGCTGCCCCTGACTGCAGACAGGCGGCCGGGACCGCTTACTTGGCCGTCGGCATCGCGAATTCGGCACCCTTGTCGGTGCTTTCCGGCCAGCGCTGCATGATGGACTTCTGCTTCGTATAGAAGCGAACGCCTTCTTCGCCGTATGCGTGCGTGTCGCCGAACAGGCTGCGCTTCCAGCCGCCGAAGCCATGCCAGGCCATCGGGACCGGAATGGGTACGTTGATGCCGACCATGCCCACCTCGATGCGACGGCCGAATTCACGTGCCACATGGCCATCCCGCGTATAGCATGCGACGCCGTTGCCGAACTCGTGCGCATTGACCAGGTCCACGGCTTCGGTGAAGTCCTTGACGCGCACGCACGCGAGGACCGGCCCGAAGATCTCTTCCTTGTAGATGCGCATCTCCGGCGTGACGTTGTCGAACAGCGTGCCGCCGGTGAAGAAGCCATCCTCGTGTCCCTTGACCTGGAGACCGCGACCGTCCACCACCAGCGTCGCGCCTTCGTCGACGCCCAGGGCAATATATCCCTCGATGCGCTCGAGCGCCTGCCGCGTGACGATCGGGCCCATTTCGGCGTCGGCCTCCATGCCGTTCTTCACGACCAGGTTGCGCGCGCGCTCGGCCAGCCGCGGGATGATCTTGTCGGCGATATCGCCCACCAGGACAGCGACCGAGATCGCCATGCAACGTTCGCCGGCGGAGCCGTATCCAGCCCCGACCAGCGCGTCGACAGCCTGTTCGATGTCCGCATCCGGCATGACGACCATATGGTTCTTCGCGCCGCCGAGTGCCTGCACGCGCTTGCCGTGCCTCGCGCCGGTCTCGTAGATATAGTTGGCAATGGGCGTCGAGCCGACGAAGCTGACCGCCTTCACGTCGGGATGGGCCAGCAGCGCATCGACGACCACCTTGTCGCCCTGCACCACATTGAAAATGCCATCGGGCAGGCCCGCTTCCTTCAGCAACCTCGCCATGAACAACGACGCGGACGGGTCGCGTTCGCTCGGCTTCAGGATGAACGCATTGCCGGCGGCGATCGCAACCGGGAACATCCAGCAAGGCACCATGCACGGGAAGTTGAACGGCGTGATGCCTGCCACGACACCCAGTGCCTGGCGCACCGTCCAGTTGTCCATTCCCGTCGAGACCTGCTCGGTGTAGTCGCCCTTGAGCAATTGCGGAATGCCGCAGGCGAACTCGATGACATCGATACCGCGCGCGACCTCGCCTTGCGCATCGGAGAAAACCTTGCCATGTTCTGCCGTGATGATCGCGGCGAGTTCATCGCGGTGCTTGTTCATCAGTTCGAGGAAACGCAGCATGATGCGGGCACGGCGGATCGGCGGCGTATTGCTCCACTTCGGAAAGGCCGCCTTCGCACTTGCCACCGCAGCGTCGACATCGGCAGTCTCGCCCAGCAGCAGCTTGCGCGGACGCTCGCCTGTCGCCGGATTGAAGATGGCCTGGGTACGCGCACCCGAACCGCGAGCCGGCTCACCGTGTATGAAATGTGTCACATCGGCCGTGTCGTTAAACGCTTGCATCTCGACTCCTCAACATTGGTTGGTATGGACGGAGTTTAGGAAGGTGCCGCACGTGTGCAAAGGTGCTAACATTGAATTGATTGTTTTCATTAATGAACAATAAAAACATGGATACCCGAACGGTCGAAAGCCTCTGGACCCATTTGCACTGGTTGACGGTCCTTGCCGAACAGGGCAGCTACACCGCAGCCGCGGCACGCCTCGGCGTCAGCAAGGCGGCAATGAGCCAGCGCATCGCCGAACTGGAACGGGCGGCGGGCGTCGCGCTGGTTCAGCGCACCACACGCAGCGTGCGCTTCACCGAAGCCGGGCAGCGGCTTGTCGAAGACACGCGCGGGGAATACGAGCACATTGCGACGAGCTTCGCCACGGTCAGGGAAATGGCGGGCGTGGCGCGCGGATTGATCCGCGTGACGGCACCGGTGGCGTTCGTCCGACAACAGCTGGTGCCGCGGATGTCGGCTTTCCTGCGTGCCAATCCCGAAGTCCGCGTGCAACTCGAAGTGTCCGACCGGCTCAGCTCGATCGCCACCGAAGGATTCGATCTGGCCATCCGGCACAGTGCGCAAGCGCCTGAAACGCATGTCGCATGGAAGCTGTGTGAAACGCGCTCCGTGATCGCCGCGACGCGCGCGT
Organism: Cupriavidus sp. 05T41; assembly: GCF_056396525.1. Taxonomy (NCBI): domain Bacteria; kingdom Pseudomonadati; phylum Pseudomonadota; class Betaproteobacteria; order Burkholderiales; family Burkholderiaceae; genus Cupriavidus; species Cupriavidus sp. 05T41. The sequence continues at coordinate 25,086 of NZ_JBFTLQ010000006.1, read as the reverse complement.
ACATCAAGCTGCGGGGCCTGCCGAAGGCGCCGGCGGACCTCTCCTCGCACGACTGCCTGTTCTACCCCCGCGCCCTCGGCGCCGGGATCTGGTCTTTCGAGCGAAAGGCGGCGCGCAAGCCGAGCCCCGGGCCGGTCACGGTCACGGTGAACGGACCGTTCTCGGCCAATAACAGCGAAGCGCTGCGCGACGCCGCGCTCGACGACATGGGCATTGCCCTCCTGCCTGACTTCACTGCACAGGCGGCAATCCGGGCCGGCAAGCTCGTGGTCATACTGCCGGACTGGCGTCCGGTCGGTGCCTTTGCCGACCAGCTCTATGTCGTGCGACCTTACACGCCCCACGTGCCGCGCGCGGTCGCACTGTTCGTCACGTATCTTCGCGAGACGTTCGCTGACGGGTTTCCCGTCCAGTAAGCTGCATTGGCATCTTGCGGCGCCCGCCTCGTCCATTCGCGCCTGCATTATTGTTTCCCGCCACGCAAAGGATATTTTCCGATTCGCTCGCGCCTCGCCAACGCGGCCAGCGGTACAGTCCACCGTTTACTCGTTCTGTACGGGCTCCGGTCTAACGATCGCGAAGCTGGAAAAGCATGAGCAGGTCTGCCACTCGAGTATTCCTTGTCACCGGCGTGAGTTCAGGCTTCGGCCGCGCGATATCGCAGGCCGCGCTCGCCGACGGCAGCACTGTCATCGGCACCGTCAGGAATGAGGCCGATAGAGTGGCGTTCAGGAAGCTGGCTCCGGGGCATGCCGATGCGCTTGTCCTCGATCTCACCGATCTCGATGCCATCGGCCCGGCGATCCAGGGCGCTGTCGAGCGTGTCGGGCCGGTGGACGTCCTGGTGAACAACGCTGGCTACGGTCATGAAGGCACGCTGGAAGAATCGTCCCTCGAAGCGCTGGTGCGCCAGTTCGAGGTCAACGTCTTCGGCGCGGTGGCAATGATCAAGGCCATCCTGCCGTCCATGCGGGCCAGGCGGACCGGCCACATCTTCAATATCACCTCGATGGCGGGCTTTGCCGGGCTTCCCGGCGTTCCGTACTACTGCGGAAGCAAGTTCGCGCTCGAAGGCATCTCCGAATCGCTGGCCAGGGAAGTCGCCGGCCTTGGCATCAAGGTGACGTCGGTCGCTCCTGGTTCATTCCGGACGGATTGGGCAGGCCGCTCAATGGTACGGACCGACCGGAGCATTGCCGACTATGACGCGGTATTCGAGCCCATTCGCCGCGCCCGCCGGCAGAAGAGCGGGAAGCAGGCCGGCGATCCCGCAAGGGCCGCGCGCATCCTGCTCGACCTGGTGGGCCGGGACGACGCGCCCGTTCATCTGTTGCTGGGCGCCGATGCACTCAGCCTCGTGCGGGGCAAGCTGGCAGCGCTGGCCGAAGAAATCGACACCTGGGAATCCGTGTCGAATTCCACGGATTTCTCGTAGTCGACAGCCGTTCGGAGCATGGCGGCGACCCGGATCCCGCCTTGACCGGCGGCGGCGGCGCGGTGCACACACTCCCCTCGCGTGAAGCCGGATGCGCATTCCTTGGCGTGCGCCCGGCCGCGGCGAGGCACCCTTCACTTGTTCACGCTGCGCAAGACTGTTTGTCCACCGTGTGCCTTCGCATCCGCAGCCCGGTCGCCTAAATTTACTACCTATCGGTACCGCCAATTTCGGCGGGGACAACCGAGCTAACCTTTTCGAGATCATCATCATGAGCAATCAACAGAAAGTCGTCGTTGTCACCGGTGCATCCCAAGGTATCGGCGCTGAAGTGGTCAAGGCATTCCGCGAGCAAGGCTATCTCGTGGTCGCCACTGCGCGTTCGATCAAGCCGACGAGCGACGAGGGCATCCTCGCAGTCGCCGGCGACATCAGCGACCCGGCGACCGCCAAGCGCGTGATCGCGGAAGGCGTGGCCCGCTTCGGCCGCATCGACTCGCTGGTCAACAATGCGGGCATCTTCCTGGCCAAGCCGTTCACCAGCTATACCGCCGAGGACTACGCAGCGGCACTCGGCGTCAACCTCAACGGCTTCTTCTTCATCACCCAGCTTGCCATCGCCGAGATGGAGAAGGTCGGCGGCGGCCACGTCGTGAGCATCACCACGAGCCTCGTGGACCACGCCATCAGCGGCGTGCCCTCGGTGCTGGCATCCCTGACCAAGGGTGGCCTGAACTCCGCCACCAAGTCGCTCGCCATCGAGTATGCAAAGACCGGCATCCGCGTGAACGCCGTATCCCCCGGCATCATCAAGACGCCCATGCACGCGCCGGAAACCCACGCGGCGCTGGGTAGCCTGCACCCCGTCGGACACATGGGTGAGACGGCAGACATCGTGCAGGCCATCCTGTACCTGGAGTCGGCCAAGTTTGTGACGGGCGAGATCCTCCACGTCGACGGCGGCCAAAGCGCCGGTCACTGATAGGACACGCGGGCGCCGCCTGGCGGCGCCCTGCCTTACCCCTGACTTGCCCACGAAACCGGGAGTACACAATGCCGATCGTTACGATCCAGGTAACGCGTGAAGGAACGAAGCCGGGCGCGCAAGCCGTGACCGCCGATGAGAAGGCGCTGCTGATCAAAGGCGTCAGCGAACTGCTGCGCGACGTCCTGAACAAGCCGCTCGACGCGACTTTCGTCGTCATCCAGGAAGTCGAAACCGAAAACTGGGGCTGGGGAGGGCTGCCGGTCGACGCCTATCGTCGCCAGCACGCAAAGCCATCCTCATAAAGCGCCACGCTTCGCTCTGCGCCGTGCCTCTGACCGCGTCACGAATCCGCATGGGCGGCAGGCGACGCTCAGGCAGCGACACGCAAGCCAGCGTCGGCGCCTGAAACGGGCCGGCGCGGCGAGCCCTCGTCGGCAAGCGCCGAAGGCCGGTCAGCATGGACGAACTGCGTGCAGAAATCGATAAACGTGCGCAGGCGCAGCGGCATCAGTTCGCGGTGCGCATAGAAGAGACAGAGCTCCTCGGTGGCATCCGGGCCAGAGCACCCCGGCAGCACGCGCTCAAGCCGCCCCGTGGCGACGTCCTCCGCGACCATCGCTTCGGGCAAGGTGGCGATGCCGGTGCCGCCCAGCGCGGCGAAGCGCAGGAACACGTCGTCGCCGTCCATGGAGGATCGCGGCAGCACGCTCACGCGCCGCCCGTCCTCCAGCAATTCGAGAAAACTCGTGTTCTTCTGCCTGGAACCGGGCTCCACCAGGAGAAAGTGACTCGCCAGGTCCGATGCCTGCCGCGGCACACCGTTCTGGCTCAGGTAGGCCGGCGCCGCCACCAAGACCCGCGACGTACTCCACAGTGTGCGCCTGATCACGGCCGGTTGATCCACCAGCCGCGCCGGCAGCACGGCTATGTCGAAATGGCCGTCGTACAGGTTCACCGGCCTGTCCTGCACGGAAATCATCAGGTTGACGTCAGGCGCGGTCGCCCGGTAGCCGGACAGGAGGCGCGCAAGCGTGCAGCCGGCAAACATCGGATGGATCACCAGCCGGATCCTGCCACTATCGACCTCGCGCTCCTGGCTGATGCGCCGGTTCGCCTCATCGAATTCCTCCAGCAGCCGCACGCAGCTGAGGTAGTAGGGCTGCGCGACGTCGGCCAGCTTCACCGACCGGGTCGTCCTGTGGAGCAACCTGGTCTGGATGCTGGCTTCGAGCTTCGCAATCGCCTTTGAAATCGTACCAGTCGTGACGCCAAGCGACTCCGCCGCCTTGCTGAAACTCTGATGCTGCGCGGCGGCAACGAATGCGCGCAGCATATACAGCTGATCCATGGTGACTCCAGACGAAATTGGTGCGCTGCCTGGCAGCAACGGAACAACAGAACAACAGAACAACGGGGGCATGGGAGCCGGAGCGGAAGACCGGACCCGAAGCAAGGCTCAGGGCACACACGGCATGGCCGTCTTGCTCGGATCGTCTTCTTTTTCGGATTGGCTTCGCAAGGACACCGTTTCTGTCGTGCGTGGAAACAAGCTTAGCCGTGTTTCCGGGTCACACGCGCGGTTTGTAGCGATAGGGGTATCGGGAAAACAGATACCCATCCCTGCGACCGGCCGCCCCGGCGCCGGCCCGCTCACACCTGCCAGTGTCGGGCGCGATCCGGCTCGGGCACACGGACAACGGGACTCCGCCCTCGGCAAGATGCGCCTTGCAGCGCATGGCGACGCCCCGGGCGAGCTGGCGCAACTCCGCAACGGCACCGGGAGAGTTGCTCGTCACAAGCCAGAATGCACCTCGCGCGTGCCGGTCCTCTGCCCGGGCCGGCACGCACTAAGCCGCGGCTGTCTTCATGCCGCCGCCTTCAGGGACTGGAACTCGCCCCGGGACACCTCGACGAAGGCCCGCATGGCGTTGGAGACATAGGCGTCGTGCCGGCGAATGAACAGGGTCTCGACATCCCTGTGCTCCGGGGCGACCTCGTGGAGCGCGACCAGCGCCTGGCGCGCCGCGCCCGCGACGACGCTCCTCGGCAGCAGGGTGATGCCAATGCCGGCCCCGACGCACGCGATGATGGCATCCAGCGACCCGAACTCCAGGGGCGTCGCTACCAGGATCCCCATCTCGGCGAGCAGTGCGTCGAGCCGCTGGCGGTACGAGCATCCCTGCCGGAAGACGATGGTCTTGAGGCTCGGGATGGCCGCCAGGGCGCCGAGCGAGGAAACGGTGCGCGCCGTCACGACGACCAGTTCCTCATGGAAGATCGCCTCACCGTGCAGATCGGGATGATCGAGCGGGCCGGCGATAAAGGCGCCGTCGAGCTTGCAGTCGGCGACATCGGTGGCCAGGCTGCAACTGGTGCCGGTCGTGAGCGACATCCGCACCTGCGGGTACATACGCGCGAAGCTGGTGAGAATGGGGGAAAGGCGCAGCGCCGCCGTCGTCTCGAGCGTCCCGAGCACCAGGTCCCCTCCCGGGGCGCCCTCGTCAGTCGCGGCCAGCCTCGCATCTGCGACGAGCCTGGCGATGCGCCCGGCATACGGGAGCATTCTTTGCCCCGCAGGAGTGAGGCTCACGCCGCGCACATGCCGGCTGAACAGCGGCACGCCAAGCTCCCGCTCCAGCGCCCTGATGCGTGCCGTCACGTTGGACTGGACGGTGTGCAGCTCGGCGGCCGCCTGGTTCATGCTGCCGAGGCGGGCGACGGCTTCGAATACCCTGAGATCGGTCACATCCATCTTCATACCTTTCCAATTCGGACGGCGGGCCGCCGCCTCATGAATCGCCGCTGCCAGGAAGGCCTGGCCACATCCGGGCTTGCCGACGCATGCGATCGATGGCGAAGGATAGTCCGCGGTCGCCTCGCACCAATTCAGGATGCACGCGCATCAAGTCTTCATCGCCGGGGGTGAGATAGTCAACCGATGTCGTGGAAAAACGGCGTTGCGCAAGCGGAATCAATACCGTGCCGCCTTGTTCCATGTTCCCTGTTCCTTGCGGTCTCGCGGGAACGCCGGGCACTGCTTGCGTCTTCGCGCGGGGCCACGCCGTCGGAGCCATTACATCATGTACTAACTGATGTTTCCCCGTGGTGGTTTATCGCGTGGCCAAAAGCCCCTACATTGCGATCCAGTACGGAAGCACCGGATACCGCGGCATGAGCTTGCCGGGCACGGTGCTCCGTTGCGCAAACGGTCAGCGGAGCAACTACCATGAGCAAATACGATTTTCCAGAGATAGACGGGGATCACCAGGCTATCCTGAAACTGCTGTACGTGTATCTTGACGCCATCTACGACGGCAATGCGACATGCCTTGGCTCGACCTTCCACCCCGCGGCCGCGGTGTTCGGCCATGTGAATGGCGAGGCCACCCACAGGACCGTGGCCGCCTACCTGGCCGCGGTAGCAGGACGAGCAAGCCCGGCCTCGCAAGGCGAGCCATACCGCATGTCGATCCTCTCCATCGACGTGCTCGGCGCCATGGCCAGCGCCAAGGTTCGCGTCAGGATGTTCGGATTCGACTACTACAACTTCCTTTCGCTGCTGAAGGTCGACGGCAACTGGCTGATCGCCAACAAGCTGTACACGCACCACGAAGAAGGTTGATGATCACGTACGCCATTTGCCACTCCGCACGAGTTCGCTGACCGCATCCGCGAACGCGTCGGGCGCCTCTTGCGGCAGATTGTGGCCAACCGCGGGAATCTGGCGGTGGATGCGCGGGCCCGTGAAGCGGGCCGCCGTTGCCTGACCGTCGGTCGCCGGCACGACGCCATCCGCCGTGCCGTCCAGCGTAATGGCCGGCACGGAGATCGGCGGTGTCGCCGCGAGCTTTTTCTCCGCTTCGTCGTATAGCGGATAGCCAGGAGCAAGACCGAGCCGGTGCCGGTAGGAGTGGATCACGACCTCGACGTAGTCCGGATTGTCGAAAGCCCGGGCCGCCCGCTGGAACGTGGCTTCGTCGAAGTGCCATGTCGGCGAGTTGTTCTTCCACAGGATGCGGGCGATATCGCGACGGTTCGCCTCGAGACCCGCGCGCCCGCGTTCGGTCTGGAAGTAATACTGGTACCAGAGCCCCCGTTCGACCTGCGCGGGCAATGGCACGGCCGCCTTGGCGATATCCTGGATAAGATAGCTGTTGACCGAAACCAGCCCGACGCAGCGCGACGGCCGCAGCGCCGCCGCGACACAGGCAGCACGGCCACCCCAGTCGTAACCCGCGAGCACCGCTTCCGGAATGTGCAGCGCGTCCATCAGGGCGATTACGTCCTGGCCGATGGCGGCTTGCTGGCCCGCGCGCGGCGTGGCGGGGTCCAGGAAGCGCGTCGTGCCATGGCCCCGCAGATGGGGGACGATCACGCGATAGCCGCGCGCCGCCAGCATCGGCGCCACCTCCACGTAGCTGTGGATGTCATACGGGAAGCCATGAAGCAGGACCACGGGGCGGCCGCCTGCGGGGCCTGCCTCGTGATAGCCGATATCAAGCCACTCCGTGCGCACCTGGCGAACGGGCAGGCTGCGCAGGGAAGCGCCCCGCGCGGCGGCGGGTGCGGCCAGCGCCGGCTTGCCGGCAAGCAGCGTGGCGCCCGCGACGCCGGCAGCGCCCGACAGCAAGAACTGCCGGCGGGACAAGATATTCTTCGACACGATGTGTGATTCCTCAGGGTTGGATGGCGAGCGAACGACTCAGTCCGCTTCAATGCTGGCGATGAGATCGCTGCCGAGCCAGCCGGCGAGCAGCGCGCCAGCCCTGGCGATGCCTTCGCTGTCGCCGAGGCGCTCGACCAGGTGGGTGCAGAGCGCGGCAAAGCTGCCGCTGGCCTGCAAGCTGATCAGTGCGTCGCGCTCTATGGCATCGACCTGGCGCAGGTAGCAAGTGAATTGCCGACGCCAGACGATCAGCCCTGCTGGCGCCGCCAGCATCTCGCCCTCGGGCGGCGACTCGCCCTCGCTCAGCGCGGTCCAGATCCGCTCCGCGTTGGTCGTGGCGACGCGGACCGCGAGGGACGGCGCAAGACGCAGATGCGCGGTGTCCCAGTCGACATCCGCCATGGACGCCATCGCCAGCGGCGCCGCGTCGCGTGAGACAAAGGCCTGGGACAAGGCATGCTCGATCCATGCGAGTTCATGGAGATCGGGGTTGTCCGGATACTGTGCGGCCAGCGTCTGGCCAAAGCCGTCGGCATAGGCGTCGAGCGTCCAGGCGTGCGGGGGATGAAGGTCGATATGGGCGATGGCAGCGGCCAGGAACAAATCCTCTCCCATCCATTCATGCACCAGCGGGAACGACGATTCGAGGCAGCCCACGAGCTGGGCGCGGTAGTTGTTCTGGTAGACGGCCACACCCGCCTCGCCGCCGGGTTCCAGCCGGCGTGCCGCATCGGGCGATGCCGTCACCAGCCACGCGCGGAAATCGCGCTGCAGTTCGGCCAGGTTCATGCGGCCTCCCGCGCGATGGCACTTGTCTCGCCGGCGCCGATGGCGCGTGCGAACGCTAGTTCGCCCAGCAATTCGGAGAGCGGCGGAATGTCGTCGTCCCGCTCGATCATGGTCGCGACGGGCCCGAGACGCGACATTGCCCTGGCGTAGAGTTGCCATACCGGCTCGCACACGGGGCTGTCATGGGTATCGATCAGCATGTCGCGGCCCTGGCTGTGCCCGGCAAGGTGAACCTGGCGCACGCGCCCGGCGGGAATGCCGTCGAGGAAGGCGTGGGCATCGAATCCATGATTCGACGCGCTGACAAAGACATTGTTGACGTCCAGCAGCAGATCGCAGCCGGTCCGCTTGCACATGGCAGCGAGGAATTCCCACTCGGTCATGGCAGCGCCCTGGAAGGCAAGGTAGCTGGACGGATTCTCGAACAACATGGCGCGACCGAGCACGTCCTGCGCCATGCCGATGTTGGCGCAGACGATGTCCAGTGCTTCCTCCGTGTAAGGAACCGGCAGCAAGTCATGCGAATTGAAGCGGCCGATGCGCGACCAGCTCAGGTGATCGGATACGTAGAGCGGCTCGATCTCGTCGACCAGTGCCTTCAGGCGCAGGAGATAGTCGCGGTCAAGCCCGTCCGCGGAGCCGACAGACATGGAGACGCCGTGCATCGCGACGTGATATCGCGCGCGTATCTCGCGCAGGATATGCCGGGGCTGGCCCCCGGCGACCATGAAGTTCTCGGAGATGACCTCGACGAAATCGACCGGGACATCCGTTTCGAGGAATTCACGGTAGTGTTCCTTGCGCAGGCCGAGGCCATAGCCTGGGAAGGTCGGACTTGGAGCGAGCATGGCGCGTACTCAGATGACGTGGGTAAGACGCGGCCGGCCCGGCGGGCACATCCCGTACCGGGCCGGCCGGGCGATCACTTCGGCTCGGTCAGCGTGCCGCCTGCCTTGAGGCATTCCGACTTGGGCTTCACCAGGACGCCCTTGCCCTTGCAATCGTTCAGGCCCTTGCAATCGTTCTTGGCCGTCGCGCACAGGCTGGTTCCCTTGCAGGTATTGACCCCGTAGCAGCGGCCGGGCTCCTCCTTGCCGGCGGCATGCGCCGGGCTGGCGATCGAGAAGGACGCGAGCGCGACCAGCGCTGCGGCGGTGGCGATGCTGGCACAGGATTTCTTGGTGATGTTCATGGTGTTTCTCCGGGGTTGGGGTAGGAAAAAGGTTTTGGTCGGGATGGAAATGCGGAGGGGCGCTGCGTGCCGCCCGCTCGCTTACTTGACGTCGCGCGCAGCTTCCTCGATCACCTGCGCGACAGCCTCGGGCTGCGAGATGTAGACAGCATGGCTAGCCTTGATCTCGGTCACCTTCGCGCCGGCGCGCTTGTACATCCAGCGCTGGAGGTCCGGGTTCAGCGCGCGGTCTTCCGTGGCCACGATGCCGTAGCTGGGCTTGTCGTGCCATGCTGCCGTCCATGCGCCGGCGGCAAAGGCCGCGGTCGTCACCGGCACTTGCGAGGCGGCCATGAAATCGGTCCGGTTCGACGTCAGGTCGCCGGCGAAATCGGTGCCGAACCTGGCGGGATCGAAGAACAGGTGCCCATCGCGGGTCGGGCGGACACTGGCGCTCGCTGCCGGCATGGATGCCGCGAGCTGGGCCACGCTTTCGCCGACGTCCGGTTCCAGGGCGGCGACATAGACCAGGGCCTTCACCTTCGAGCGCGCGCCGGCGATCGTGATGACCGAGCCGCCGTAGCTGTGGCCGACCAGCACGACGGGCCCCTCCTGCTCGTCGACGATATCGCGCGTGGCAGCGACGTCTTCACTGAGCGTGGTGTGGGGAAGCTGCACCACACTGACCTTGTAGCCCTTGTGGATCAGGATGTCGTGGACCACGCGCCAGCCCGATCCATCGACGAAGGCGCCGTGGACGAGGACGATGTTTTTCGCACCCTGAGGCGCGGGCGGCGTCGCCGCCGGGGCGAGCGACGGGATTGCCGCGGCCAGGGCGATGGCGAGTGTCGGGATGAATCGCATTGAAGTTCTCCAGCAGGCCAGGCCTGCCTTTTTTTACGTGAATGAACAATGGGTATTGGAACGGGCAGTGACGCTAGGCCGCACGCGCGCGGGAGAGCGGGCGAGCGCGTCGCAAGACGTGGTCGAGCGACCAGGCGCCCCCGCCCTGCGCGATCAGCGGCAGGAGCAAGCCCGCCCAGCTGAGGTGCGTCGGCCATGCGTCGGGGTAGACGAAGATCTCGATGACCGCCGTCATGCCCAGCAGCGCGGCGGCCGCCGTTCGCGTGAGCAAACCCAGGACCAGCAGGATCGGGAACAGGTGTTCAGACCATGTTGCCAGCTGCGCGGCCAGCTCGGGCGGCACCAGTGGCAACGCATATTCCGATGCGAACAGGCTGTAGGTCGTCGCCTTGATCGCCAGGAAGCCGTCCACCTTGGTTCGCCCCGAGAGGAAGAAGACCGAAGCGATGCCGGCTCGTGCAAGCAGCAGCAGCAAGGCTGGCGGAAGCAGACGCTGCAGCGCGGCGCCCACTGTCCCGCTTGCCGCCGGGGCGCTCTGACCCACCGGTGATGCCATTCTTTGGCCAGCGCGCGAAATCATTTTGTCGCCTTCAGCGAACCGTGACCCTTGGGCGTCTTGATCTGCGTGCAGCTACCCTTGTCCACCAGGGTCCAGGCATCGCCCTGGTAGTCGACCTTGGACGTTCCCGCGCAGCTGGTACCCGCACCGGCGGCGCAATCGTTCTTGCCGGCGAGTGACACGCCATAACACTTCTCCGTGGCCTTGGCCGGCTCCGCGGCATGGGCGACACCCGCGAGGGCGTTGAGTGAAATGGCGAGGGTGGCCGCAAGGACGGCGTGTGTGCTTTTCATGGTGATCTCCTTGGCAAAGGCGTTTGGTGGCATGGGACTACCGCTTCGACGGCGCCGGCCACTTTAGTCGGTTCCGTTTCAATCGCGTCCGATGCATTATTGAAGGTCTTCCGGATTTAGTCAACCCGATTAGATCGGATACGATGTATATATAATGTGTCCAGATACAGTCAGATACAGAGCGACACAAACAAACCACCGATGAAACCCAAGACCAAACCCGCGCGCAGCAATCCCAGGCTGGCAGACTTCCTCTGCTTCGCCATCTATTCGGCCAATCTCGCCTTCGGCAAAGCCTACAAGCCCATTCTTCAGGCACTCGGACTTACCTATACGCAATACATCGTCATCATTGCCTTGTGGGAAGAGGACCACCAGACCGTCAGCGGGCTTGGCGAGAAGCTCTTCCTGGAATCCAACACATTGACACCGATCCTGAAGAAGCTCGAAGCCATGGGCTACATCCGCCGGCAACGCGATGCCGCCGATGAGCGCCAGGTTGTGCTGAGCCTGACCGATTCAGGCCGACGCTTGCGCGAGACAGGCTTGAGCATGGACCTCGTGGAGGCTTGCGGCCTCGCGCCCGACGAATTCCGGAATATCCAGAAGGCGGTCACGACGCTGCGCGACAATCTCATCAGCGCCACGCCGGACAAGGGCTAGCAAGCGCCCGTCAGCCACTGGCGCCCATCTGCCGCCGATGGTTCGCGACCGGAGTCCTGTCGCGAACCACGGCGTCTCATCCTCCCGTGCGTTCCATGGACAGGTCGCATTCGCCAGAAGCGAGTATTTGCGATGACGCCCGTCACTGAACTGCGGTCAGGTCCAGGTGGAATCACGCATCAGCGATACGTCTCGTGCGCCGGAAAGCGGGGGACGATGTGCGTAGCGAGCTCATCCATCACGTCGGCGGCGGGCCGGCTTCCGTACTTGAGGTTGAGCAGGACATGGTTCACGCCGGCGAACTCGAGGAACTCCAGGTGGCGCAGCAGCGCCTTTCGTCCCAGCTTGTGCCCGCCATGGATCGGCACCGGCGCAAGATCGGGGTCCGCATCCAGATCGATGTGGTAAGGCTGGGAAAAGGGCTTGAATGCCGCCGGATCGATTTCCGCCACCGTGTCATGCCAGTTCTTCACCAGCTGGGCCTGCAGATCGAGCCTGCGGGGATAGGTAATCCAGCCATCTCCATGCTCGGCGATCCATTCGATGCTTTGCTGGCTGTGACCGGTGACAATCAGCGGGACCCGGCGCGCTACCGGCTTGGGAATGACATCCGCGCCGCCGAGGTAGCCATAGCCACTATCCAGGGCCGGATACGCGCTGCCCCACACCGTGTCGAGGTATCCGGAATGCGCAGGATTCGCGAATCGCTCGAAGGTATAGGGAAGCTCTTCGAAAGCGGCCCTTTCCAGCCACGTCCCCGCCGGGAGCTCATCGGCCCAGTGAGGGATATCGCCCTGCTGCTCGATCGGTTGCTGAGAGAACTGTGCTGCTTGCATGATGGACTCCGGTTTGGGCGCGGCTCATGGGCGGCAAGTGCCTGTCACGCCGACGAGGCTGCGCGCCTCGGTACCGGAATTCTTGTCTTTTCCCGCGGAAAGATAATCCGCCCCGACCGCAATTCAGTTGTTCCATCGCGGTAACCGGGACATTGGATCCACCGCTGCCGGTGGCAGGAAGTGCTGCGTGGCGGACCATTGACTGGTGCGGCGCAAGGCGCCAGCCGGTGCTGGAGGCGCGCGGTTCGAGGCGCAGTGCCGGCCTGTCGTCGCCGGACAATATGCCTACCGGCGATCGTCGGCTTGCTGCCAGGCACGGGCACGGAGCTTCGCGTCGAAACCGGGATGCTGCCTGTCTATCGGCAAATCGCCCCGCGAAGTGCAACGCGGGGCCCGATGCTCGCCAGGCGCCGGCAGTGCATTGTCAGGCGTTGGAGACCCGCAGCTTGAAAGACCGGCCCCATTGGTTGATGCCGGCACACGCAACCAATAGCAAGCCGGTCACGTAGAACACCGCATGCAATCCGACATGCGCGCCGATCTGTCCGCCGATCAATGGCCCCACTACCTGCCCGGTGAACTGGGCGGATTGCAGATAGCCCAGCATCTTCCCGGATTCCCGTTCGTCGACCGATTGCCGCACCAACTTGGCAATCGCAGGAAGCAAGCCGGCCAGCGTCATTCCCATCAAGCCGCGCAAGATAGCCAGTTGCCACCATTGCGTCACGAAGGCCTGCGGCACCATGACCAGTCCCGTTGCCAGAAGACAGCCGATGATGACGTTCCAGCCACCGATGCGATCGGCAAGCGCACCAAGCCGCGCGGCGGTCAGCATGCTGCCTAACGCGGAGGACGCCATGACAATGCCGGCCACGCGCGCGAGATGGTCGGTGGGCACGCCAAGGCTGCCGATATACACCGTGATGATCGGCTCGATGGACATATTGGCGAGAAGCACCATCATTGCGGTCAGCAGCAGAGTGACAGTGACAGAGCGGTTCGGCGCCGGTGAGAGCCCCGCCGACGCCGAGGGCTTCTTCACATCGGACTCGCGGCGAAAATCTTCTTTCACCAGCAGGATGACCAGGAGAGCCGTCACCGCGATCATTGCGCCGCCGACGAAGAACGTGCCACGGATGCCAACCCAGTCCGGCAGGAAGCCACCCACGAGCGGACCGATCAGATTGCCCGCAAGCGCACCCGTAGAGAGGATGCCGAGCGCCCAGCCGGCACGCTCGCGCGGCGCCTGGGTGCCGATCATGACAATCGAGGCCGATGCGAAGCCACCGATCAGGCCCGCGACCAGGCGCAGCAAGACGAGCACGAAGACGCTGTGGGCGAGCCCGATCAGCGACATCACGATCGCCATGCCGATCGCTGCGCGCACCAGCATCGGCTTGCGCCCGTAGCGGTCGGCGAGACGCCCCCAGAGCGGCGCGGTGATCGCGGTACCGAAAAAGGTCGCGCCGAAGGCCACTCCCGACCACTGCACGACGGCAGAAGGCGATACGACGCCGAGCTGCTGCACATATAGCGGAAGGAAAGGCAGCAGCATGCTCAGGCTCACCAGCGTGGTGAAGGAGCCGAATACGCAGATGGCGAGATTGCGCCGCCAGTACGGCGCATTGCGCTCTGAGTAGCTGGTGCTGGCGAGCGGTCTCGCCGCCGATGTGGGTGGGTTTTCCGGGGGATTCATATTGTCATCGCCGTTCTGAAGATTGACTTGGAGTCACTTTCGGTGTTGCAACACGCGCTACGCCGCGGACGCGTCGCTCATTTCACGCGCGAGCCGTTTGGCCAGTTCGCACGCGGGCAACGAAGTTGCAAGCGACCCACATTGCCTGACCCATTGCACTGCCGGATGCATCACGGCCGCCCTCTGAGAGGAAAGTGAATAGTCATAGCATAGTATCTCTCAAAGAGAATACAAAGCAAATTACATTCGTTTTTCACGATATATGGCGAGCGCGCCGCCCGGGTGATATTCCGTTCCGTGCCGCGCAGCCGGCGTCACCCGCGCGACCTCGGCACTTGGGCGGAGTACGGCCGGACGTCATCGTCCGGATTCGGCAAACGGGGGAACCGGGCGTGGCGCCGCTCCGGCGCGAGGCCTGCCGCCAGGACATGTCGGGACAAGTTGGGAGGATTGGCGCCAGGAGTGCGTTCCGCGCCCGGCAATCAGGGGCGGGGGCCCGGGGCGGGGATGGGCGCTATTGCGGGAGCCTGTGCGGCTTGCCGGCGGGATGGAAGAGGGAATCGGTCGGGCCGTGCCCCCTGGCTGGCGTGCCGGGGAACGATGCGCGGCAAGGCGGCCGCCTTGCCGCGCACATGTCCCGACGGAATGGCGCGTCCGCATCTTGTCGGCGGACCGCCTCGATGCCAGTACCGATCAGGGCGCTAGGCGCACTCCAGGGCCGCCTCGGCCGGCACGCCGAAGTCGGCGGGCGCGAGCCACGTGCCCAACAGCCGGCCGAATGCGTTGAGCAGTACATCGGAGGTCAATCCGGCGCTGCCCGCCAGGGCCGGACAGTTGATCCACGTCGTGCCGTCCTTGTCGAACACCCGCAGGATCCTCACCAGGTCCGCCGGCTGCAGTGGCAGGTCCTGGCCGGCCGCGTGCTCCAGCCCGAAGGCGTGCAGGTAGTCCTCGGCATGGCGATAGCCGAGGCAGACCACCAGCTTGGGCCGCCAGCGCGCGCATGCCTGCTGCAGGAAGCGGAAGCGCCCGCCCTGCCGGCACAAGTTCAGGTAGCGGTCCTTGGGCACCAGTTCCGACTGGCCGCGGAACACCTTGGACCACGGCGTCAGGCCGTCGAGTTGCGCCGGCAACGGGAACAGGTTCAGCTTGAACTCGCTGCCGCCGGGCGCGTACAGGCGGTCCCGGTAATAGTGCTTCCAGTCATCGTCGCCCAGCCGCTCGCCCAGCGCCTGCGCGCGGGCGGCCGCCATGATGCGCGCGATGCGCTGATGATGCAGCCAGCGCTCCATGTCATCCCGGTGCCGCAGGCGGAACGCCGCATCCCATGCGGGAGGCTCGGTGCGTGGCCGCAGCGGCCGCACCAGCGGCTCGGACCATGGATGCGGGCTGCGATCGCAGATCCAGACGGACGCGCGCGGGTTACCGCCCTCCATGCCGACGAAGGATGAAAAATAGTTGTCCAGCTCTTGGCTCGTGAATACCCCTGGGTACTGCATCCATGCCCCTCACCGTTGAGATTTTGGACCCCATTTACCCGTGCCAAAACGTGCCGCGCAGATGCCTCCCGGCTCTCGCGTACCGCCATGGTCATTTCCCGAATGCAGCGCGTGCCAGTGCATGCCGCGCGGCGGGCTCGAACCCGCTCTGCACGGCACTCCTCGCGCCCGGCGTACCTTCGGCGAGTTCTGTCTTCTCCGGACGGCTTGATCCTTGATCGCTATGGGTGCTGGACACCGCCAAGGACGTGAATGTACTTTCCTGATACCGATTTAATACCAACTACATACGACCGGCATATACGCCTGACATATACGCCTGACACATGAGACTGACATATACGACCGACATATATGACGGCGCCCTACCCCTCCTTGCGAGTTATTGCCTTTTGCGCCCGGCCGGGTCGCGGCCATGCGAATCGCATATCCGGTCGCGACAGCCCTGGAAGCCACAACCATGCGGCGATTCGCGCAAACTATAACCCAAGACATTTTTAATACATATATTGTAGTTTTAATTTCTGACATAAAAATCTCTGAGAAATAGACGAATTTCAGAAGTTCACAGGTTCTTGTCCCCCCTGATGGGGGAATCTGTTTTCATCCCATCCGCGGACTGCCATGGCCCGGCGCGAGCCTGGTGATCCACATCCGCCGTTCCCCCGGACCAAAGGCGCGCCGGCTGCCGTGAGCCGTTCAACGGCCTGGATCCGGTGTCGCCCGGGGCGGAGGATGCTTTCGAATCGATTACAGATTTGTCATTCAGGGCTATCTCGCCAGCGACTATCATCCGGGCATGCAGGCGCCGTTTGCACGCCTGCCGGCATTGGCTAGACGAGGACGAGCATGAGACTTCTGGTGGTGGAGGACGAGCCCAAGACCGGCGAATACCTGCGCAAGGGACTCACCGAGTCTGCCTTCGTGGTCGACCTGGCCGTGACCGGCACCGACGGCCTGCACCAGGCCCTGGAAGTCAGCTACGACCTGGTCATCCTGGACGTGATGCTGCCGGGCATGAACGGCTGGGAAGTGCTCAAGCAGCTACGCGAGCGCAAGGACACGCCGGTGCTGTTCCTGACGGCGCGCGACGAGGTGGAGGATCGCGTGCGCGGCCTGGAGCTCGGCGGCGACGATTATCTCGCCAAGCCCTTCGCCTTCGTCGAGTTGCTGGCGCGCGTGCGCACGCTGCTGCGGCGCGGCCCGGTGCGCGAGGCTGACCGCATCGAGATCGAAGACCTCGAGATCGACCTGATCCGCCACCGCGTCACGCGTGCCGGACAGCGCATCGAACTCACCCCGCGCGAGTTCTCCCTGCTGCATTTCCTCGCACGCCGGCACAGCGAGGTGCTCAGCCGCACCCAGATCGCTTCCCATGTCTGGGATATGAACTTCGACAGCGATACCAACGTGGTGGATGTGGCCGTGCGCCGCCTGCGCGCCAAGATGGACGACGATTTCCAGCCCAAGCTGATCCATACCGTGCGCGGCATGGGCTATGTGCTGGAGCGCCGGCAGTCCTGATGCGCAGGCTTTCGCTCACCTCCCGCCTGGCGCTCGCCTTTGGCCTGGTCGCCGCGCTCGTGTTCGGCGGCGTTGGCGCCTACCTCTATCGCGCGCTGGCCACGCAAGTGATCGAGCGCGACGACGCGGAGTTGCTGCGCAAGGCGGCGCGCGTGCGCAATGAACTGGCGGAGCGAAGCACCCAGGCCGCTGCCGAGTGGAAGGAGGTCGGCAGCGTGGTGTCCGGCAACGACGAATTCACACTGCTCGTGCACGGCGCCGACGGCAGGGTGCTGGTGGCCGCCAATACCGGGACGGACGCACCGCCCGCCTTGGCGCCGCTTGCTCCCGATGCGCCGATCGGCCCCGGGTCGATACGCAGCTGGACCACGCAGCAAGGCTATCCCGCGCACGGCGTGAGAGCACTCGTACGGCCGGGCGCGGATGCGGGTGCTGGTACCGGAACCGCCGCAGCACAGCCAGCGCTGACCTTCACGCTCTACCAGACCGCCATTGCACGCAGCACGATGCTGTACGCC
This sequence comes from Cupriavidus sp. 05T41, assembly GCF_056396525.1. Lineage (NCBI taxonomy): Bacteria > Pseudomonadati > Pseudomonadota > Betaproteobacteria > Burkholderiales > Burkholderiaceae > Cupriavidus > Cupriavidus sp. 05T41. The sequence goes on along the minus strand of NZ_JBFTLQ010000006.1, from coordinate 7,585 downwards.
TACCGCGCCAAGCTGCTGCTGGCCGGTCTGCTCGGCACGCTGGCGGTGGCCGCGCTTGGCTATCTGGCGCTGCGCACCGGCATGGCGCCGCTGCGGCGCATCGCTGCCGGCGCCTCGTCGGTCACGGTGCGGCGGCTGGAGTTGCCGGTAGACCCGGCCCAGTTGCCGCCCGAACTGGAGGAACTGGCCACGGCCCTGCAGCAGATGATGGACCGGCTGCGCGACGGCTTCGAGCGGCTTTCCCAGTTCTCCGCCGATCTTGCGCATGACTTCCGCACGCCCATCGGCAACCTGCTGGGACAGAGCCAGGTCGCACTGGCGAGCGAACGCAGCGCCGACGAATACCAGGCCCTGCTGGCGTCCAATATCGAAGAGTACGAGCGGCTGGCCCGCATGATCGAGAACATGCTGTTTCTCGCGCGGGCGGAGAACGCCCGCGTGGCCGTCAAGCCCGCGCGGCTGGACCTGGCGCGCGAGCTTGGCGCGCTGTCCGATTACTTCGAAGGACTGGCCGAGGCGCGCGGCGTGGCGATCGCGGTGGATGGCAGTGGCGCGGTGCAGGCAGATCCTCTGCTGCTGCGGCGCGCTGTCAGCAACCTGGTGGCCAATGCCATCCGCTACACACCCCCCGGGCAGACGGTGGTGATGACGGCGCGCTCGGGGCCGGCAGGCGGCAGCATTGAAGTACGCAACCCCGGCGCCGGCATCACGCCAGAACACCTGCCCAGGCTATTCGACCGCTTCTTCCGTGGCGATCCGGCCCGCGCCAACTCGGGAGAGTCGGCAGGCATCGGTCTGGCCATCGTGAAGTCCATCATGGACTTGCATCACGGGCGCGTCGAGGTGGAGTCCAAAGTCGGGGGGACAACGGCATTCAGGCTGTTCTTCCCGGCAGGCACGGCGGATTCCGCATCGGCTCAACACCGTACCTGAGGCGATCGAACCATGATCCGCCTTCGTGGCGACGATGCTTTATCGCATCGATCGATTCAGGGTTGGCGCACTGGACGCATGGCTTGCATATGCGGAATCAGCCTGCCGCGGGAATGTGGCAGCGTCCGCTTGCTCCGCAATACGGAACGCCGAAACCGCATGCCGCAACGTGGCCGCCTGTTCTTCGAGCGAATGTGCCGCCGCGGAAGCCTCCTCCACCAGCGCCGCATTCTGCTGCGTGACCTGGTCCATCTGTGTCACCGCCCGATTGACCTGTTCGATGCCGCTGCGCTGCTCCTCCGATGCCGCGGCAATCTCACCCATGATGTCAGTGACGCGACGGATCGATTGCGTGATCTCCGTCATGGTCGAGCCAGCTCGTGTGACAAGTTCGGATCCGCTCCGGACGCGCTCGACGGAAGTGCCGATCAGGGTGCGGATTTCCTTGGCGGCGGTCGCCGAACGCCGGGCAAGGCTGCGCACTTCCTCTGCTACGACGGCAAAGCCGCGGCCCTGTTCCCCGGCCCTCGCCGCCTCGACCGCAGCGTTGAGCGCGAGAATGTTGGTCTGGAAGGCGATGCTTTCGATTACACCGATAATGTCGGCGATCTGACCCGAGCTCTCGGCAATCTGTGCCATGGTGCTGACCACCGCACCTACTGCCTCGCCGCCCTGGTTCGCGATCTCTGACGCATTGTTTGCCAGCCCGCTCGCCTGGCGAGCGCTCTGCGCATTGTGCTGGACGGTGGTGGTCAGTTCTTCCATGCTCGCGGCCGTCTCCTCGAGCGAGGCGGCCTGCTGCTCGGTACGCGAGGACAAATCGGCATTGCCCGCGGCAATTTCGGCGGTCGCAGTAGCTACCGAGTCCACCGACTCACGAATCTGCGCCACCGTGCCGGCGAGCTTGCCCTGCATGCGTTGCATGGCGTAGAGCAAGCTGGAGGTGTCGTTCCCGCGAAGCGCTACGTGGCGGGTGAAGTCACCAGCCGCAATGCTGCTCGTTATCGAGGCGGCATAGGCCGGCTCTCCGCCCAGCTCACGGTGAACGCTACGCAATAGCCAACCGGCAAGCAAGGTCGCGGCGCCCCCCAGGAAGACCAGCAGCACGATGGAGTGAAGAAGCTCCTCGCGAAAAGTCGCCTCGATATCGTCTATGTAGGCGCCTGTAGTGACAGTCCACTTCCATGCATTGAACGGCTTTACGTAGCTGAGCTTACGCACCGGCTCGCTTGCTCCCGGCTTGGCCCACATATAGCTCACGAAGCCGCCGCCCTGGTCGCGGGCAACCTTGGCAATCTCGACGTAGATGGCCTTGCCGGTCGGGTCCTTTAGCCCGCTCATGTCCTGGCCCTCGTTCTCCGGCTTGAACGGATGCATGATCGACCGACCGGAAAAGTCCGTAATCGAAACATAGCCATCCACACCGAAGCGGATTGGCCTAAGCCTCTCCTTCGCCTGCTTCCGGGCTTCCTCCATCGACATGCTACCGCTCGCGGCCTGTTTCTCGATTGCCACGAGAATGCTGGCCGCGGCTTCAGCAATGCTCTGCATTTCGCGCTGACGACCGGCAAACTGCTCCGCGCGAGTGACTGATGCCTCGTAAGTAACGATGCCAATCATCGCCAGCCATATCAGCCCGAAAGGGATCCAGAGCCGTTGATTGAGGGTGAGTTTTCGATTTTCGTTCATGGTTGCTTCTTGAAATACGGTATCGGCAATTCGGACCGTCTCTCGACCTTTGGCCGGGAGACGATGCTGTTAAATTCACGGCCAGACGTCCCGCAGGAATCCGCATGGCGGGCGTCTCCTTCCCGACACAGCCGATATATGCGCGATCCGATTCATGCCCGATATATGCCGCAACCTGCTGGCTACGGTATTTAGCGGCGACTTCCCCCGTGGTTCGGCATTCGAGTTTCGCTTGCCGCCGCCGCTTGTAGAGGATCTCGATATACCTTCGAATGGAAGCAGTGGCCGGGTGCGCGTTGCGTACCGGTGGTGGTGCACCGCTTCACTTCTGCAAACTGCCCCGGATGCTCTCCATCGGCGCGTTTGGAAGCCGCCCGTCGGAAGCTTGTTGCCGCGGGGAAAAAGACAGCAGAAGATCGGGGCGGCCGTGTCTGTATGGGATATCGACGCAAGCCGAAACGAATTTCCCCCAACCTTAGTAGGACTAGACATGTCGCGCAGCAGCGGCTATGAGCCAGTCGCCGGGCGCCGTCCCAGGCCGGGAGGCCATGTGAGCGAGAAACCCCAATGGCCGACAAGCGACAAACTATGGCCAGCTTCTGGCCTATCTTCAACGCCCCGGGCTACGGGCCTTCTCTATAGTTGAAAAACCCGCCGCGCCCTGTCGCCGATGCGGCGGGCGGGAAGGCCAGTCGGATTCCTGCATGTTCAGGTTGCCCGCGGCGAGGGCGAAGGACAGAGAAATGACGCATCCCCACCTGGTCCCGGCGCAAGAACCTTCCGGGCCCCTGCAGGACATGATGAGGCCGGGGCTTTCGGGCGTGTTCTGCGGATTGAATCCCGGGTTGCAGGCAGCGATGACCGGCTTTCACTTTGCCGGCCACGGGAACCGCTTCTGGCAGGCGATCCATCTCGCAGGGTTCACCGACCGCGAGCTCAGGCCCGCGGATTGTCATCTGTTGCTTTCGTATGGATACGGTCTGGCAACCGCGGTGAGCCGCCCAACAGCCAGTGCGAGCGAACTCTCGCACGAGGAGTATGTCGGTGGTTCGCCGCAGCTGGCAGCGAAGCTCGAACGCTTCAGTCCGGCCTATATCGCATTCCTGGGTAAGGCCGCCTATGCGGCCATGACCGGGCAGCGGGTGGTCAGTTGGGGGCCACAGCGGCAGCCAATAAGCAGTTCGAAGGTATGGGTATTGCCGAACCCAAGCGGCCGAAACCGTGGCTTCAGTCTCGCCGACCTGGTTGACGCCTACGGCGAGTTCCGCCTCGCCGCGGAGAGTTAGGCCGGCGATGAGGATTTCCTTGCGGTGTCCGGCAAACAGCGGCAGTTCAAGATGAACAGGAGGTAGTGCAAGATGGTATGGACGACCGAGCAGATGCTTGAGCGCGCAGCAACGCATCTCAAGGATGGAGAATTTGTCTACCTGGGCCCCGGTTTGCCGGCGGCGGTAGCAAGTCGGGTTCCGACGGATACCGAAGTCTGGTTGCATGTTCATGACGGCGTGCCAGGCATGATGTCGTATCCGACGGACGATTTCATGGATGCGGGCTTCATCGCTGGCAGTCGGCAACGGCACGGCGATGCCCGGCAGAGGGAGGTATATCACTCCACCGATTCATTCGCCGAAATGACCAGCCCGTCCATGGACATGGCGATCATCGACGCAAGCGGCAAGCATGGAGATGGTGTTGCGATTGCCCGCTGGGCGATCGGCAGCGGGGCCAAGCGGGTTGTACTCCTGCTTGGATCGGCTCGCGGGATCAAGGACATGGCCGGTTCCCTGATGGACGGCGAGAACGATGGTGTCCCCTACAGAATCATCTCCGACTCGGTTGTCATCGATGTCACCGGCGAAGGCGTGACATTCGTCGAAGCCATGGCCGGCGCAACGCGTGCTGACATCGAGACACTGACCTCGCTTCGATTTGCATGACATTCGTACCACCCCGTCACGGAAGGCCTGAGCATCCACGCCGATCGGGCCGATGTGCCTGGCTTACTTCCGTGGTTCATGGTGGCCAGAAACTAGAATAATTTGGCCCCAAACAGCCTTGCGCGGGAGGAACTCCGCTCTGCATCCGAACTTATACTCCCCAAATCGCTACGTCGCTGCGATTCCGTGGTACGGCCATTTACTGAGGAGAATCGATGCAGGCTTTACAACCACCCGCCAAGCACGCAATTGAGAAACGTGAGATGTCGGTGAAGCATCTTCCGGTGAATCTCTTTGCCTCGGTCATGGGTATTTCCGGGCTTTCGCTTGCCTGGCGACTGGCCGCCAATCAGTATGGCGTCAGCCCGATCATCTCTGGTGTGATCGGACTCTTGGCGGTGATCGCGTTTCTGATTCTGGCAGTCTCGTACGCGGTGAAGATCGCAAAGTATCCGGATGCCGTGATGCATGAGTTTCGGCATCCAATTGCCGGAAACTTCTTCGGTACGGTGCCTATCGCGGTCTTGCTGATCTCTTCGATCATCGGCCAGGCCAGTCAGGCAACGGCGGAAGTCGTCTGGACCATTGGCGCCATCGGCACCATCGCCCTCGCGTTCACTATTGTCAGCCGGCTTTTCCGCGGAAAGATCGATTCCGGGCATGCACTGCCGGCGTGGCTGATCCCCGGCGTCGCGACGCTCGATATCGCCGTGGCGGGGGGAACGATGTCCATGCCGTGGGCGCACGAGTTCAATATCTTCTCCCTGGCCGTCGGGACCATTCTTGCTCTTGTGTTCTTCACCATGATTGTGTCCCGGCTGATTCATCATGAGAAGTTGGCGAGCGGCATGATTCCCTCGCTCATGATCCTCATCGCTCCGTTCGAAGTGGGGTTCCTGGCCTACACGAATTTCACGCAAAGAGTTGATGTGTTCGCGGCGGTCCTGTTCTATTTCGGATTGTTCCTTTTCTTTACCTTGGTCTTCAAGGTGTTCCGTCGGAGCATTCCGTTTGCCGCGGGCTGGTGGGGCGTCAGCTTTCCGGTTGCGGCATTGACGAGCGCCGCATTGAAATACGCGGACACGGTTCGTGTCTGGCCGATTACCGTGCTGGCGATTCTTCTGCTCGCGTTCTTGTCCGTGGTGATCGTCGTGCTCTTCGTGCGGACCATGCGGATTGTGTTCAGCGGTGACTTGCTATCCGGCGGATGATCCGGCTATGGCAGACGAGGTTCAGGAAGCGGGGCCGCGCAATTCAGCGTTTAGCGATAGCAACTTCGCGCGATGACGTGATCCGAATATCGTCCCGACGCAGCTTGCCCGGCAGCGGATGCTTGTTGTGGCTGCTTTGGTCCGCAATATCGCCTGACCCACCCTCGTTCTCCTGGAAGCGCTGGCGATACTGCTTGGGTGTGATGTCGAGGCGTCGCGAAAAGATCATCCGCATGTGCGTGGAGCTATGGAATCCACTCCTGAACGCAATCGTCTTGAGAGGCACATCCGTCTGCTCGAGCAACTTCCTGGCGAAGTCGACGCGTACCTGCTCGACAAAGACAGAAGGGGCAACCTTGGCGTGCTTCGCAAAGGTGCGGCTGAACGTGCGCCGGCTCACGCCTACCGCGTCCGCCAATTCCTCGATCGAGAAGGCATCTGCGATATGGTCGTTGACGTACCGCAGCGCCTTGCTGACGATGGAGTCTTCCTCCGGGCCGACAGCGAGGTATGGACTGTACTGAGATTGTCCGCCGTCCCGGCGAATATAGACAATCAGGCGCTTCGCAACCTTCACCGCGAGCGCGTGACCCAGGTCTTCGGCGACCAATGCGAGGCACAGGTCGATGCCGGCGGTGACGCCACCACACGTGAACAAGCTGCCGTCACGGACAAAGATCTTGTCTGGCCGCACGAAGGCACGCGGAAAATGCTCCTGGAGTCGCTTGGTCTCGGACCAATGCGTAGTGACTTCCCGTCCATCAAGGAGCCCGGCGTGCGCAAGCAGAAATACGCCGTTGCAAACCGCTCCGAACCGCTGCGTGGTCAGCGCTTTATCGTGAAGCCACGACAGGAAATCCGGGTCGGGACGCATCTCCGGAGCACGCGGCCCCCCTGCCACCAACAGGAGATCGCAATCGTCGGAATAGTTGCGATAGTCCACCGGCACACTAATTTCCATGCCGTTCGAACAGGTGACGCTATCGGGGCGCACGCCCACCAATGAAATCTCGTACCGCTTATGGGGTGGCAATAGTGCGTTGGCCTCCGCGAATACATCCATCGGGCCAGCAATGTCTAGCGCTTGTACTCCATCAAACACGACAACAGCGAGTTTCATCAATGGATCTGTTCGTTCACTTCTATACCGGCGTAACGGCTACGCCATCCTGGGCGCTGCTGTAAGGGTTGTTCGAACAAAGTCAACCAACCGGTGGCTTTGCCAAGTGCACTATGGAATGCATGGCCGCCGACGCGCTCGAATCTATGCAAGTTTGCTCAGAATATCAGATGTTCGTCCGACGGCGTGCCCCCTGGGGCCGTGACTGGACCGGATTAATTGTCATTGAAAAGCGTATTTACATACAAGCAGGCCCACGTCGATCTGGACACCGGAATCCCGGCAGTCAACGGGGTCGTATGACCGCTCCGTTCATTCTCGCCATTCCGGTCGGAGCCTGCAGCCGCCGACGCACAGTTACAGGTAGATGAGGCTGAACAGATGCGATTGCAATACGGCTTCGCTCAGGAAGACGGGCAAACGCTCCTACCGGTCGCCTATGAACAAGGCCCGGTGACTCGCGAGGGCAGTACGTCCGCCCCTCCGATCGACAAGGCCGGCGCCTACAGATGCAAGCTGATCTGCCTGGCAAAGGCGCGTATCACTTCTTCATTCCGAGAGAGGAGGATCCACTGCCCCACCCGGGTCTGAACAAGAAGGCCGGCCTCGACCAACGTTGCGACATGCGCCGATACGGTCGACTGCGACAGGCCACTACGCGCGTGAATCACAGTCGACGGCACGCCATGACCAAG